>DSBT01000061.1 GCA_011045915.1 Mesotoga infera | reverse complement strand
TTACGCGGTGGGACTCTGGCAGTTTTCGGGAAGATTCGAGACAAGCTGGGGACCATTTACTGCAGCGGCTCTCATCGGTGCAGTCCCTATGGTGATCTTCTTCCTGGTGTTACAGGATTACATTGTTGGAGGTTTGACACAGGGAGGAGTGAAAGAGTAGTTTTCTCTCGACATGTTCTTCCCTGCCGATATGTTTTGAATTGCGAATCAAAAAGAACGAGTCTGAGCCCACTTCGGCTGCAAGGCCGGAACCGGGCTCTTTTCAATAGCCGTCAAAAGGCAAGTGCCGCTCTCTGCGTCCGTAAGTAAGAAAGTCGGGGCAGCGATCGTATATAATTGTAGAATGATTGAGAACCAAAGCAAATACTGATTTTCTGAAACAGGCATTTCTTTGCAGAGGCCCGTTTTGCTTTGATGTCAAAGAGTGGAAGGAGTTTGCAATGGAGTTCATCTATCCACGATACGACGGTAATTCTATAGTAAACCTATCGGCGGCCATTCTGAAGCATTTTGGAGCTGAGGTACCCTCCGGGGTGAAGGAATACTCTTTTCCAGAGAACGGGCTGGATCTTGAAGGAATAGAGAAGCTTGTCGTGTTCATCGTGGATGCAGTCGGTTACTACAATCTCTCGAAAGTGCTGGAGAGCAACAGCTTCAAATACTTCACAAGAGAGGACTTAAGAATGCTGACATCCGTCTTCCCTTCGACCACTTCGAGTGCCCTCACGTCGATATTTACCGCATCGGTTCCAGGAGAACACGGAATAATGGGTTATCTTCAAAACATGCCGGAGTTCGGTGGACTTGTAAATATGATCGAATTGACTCCTTACACTCAAGACAGAGACAACCTCACCAGACTGGGTTTCGATCCTCTCAAGTTCAATCAAAGACCTACCGTCTTCGAATCTCTCAAGGAAGCGGGTGTGAAAGGATACCACCTTACTTCGAAGAGCTTCGTGAACACCGGCTTGACGAGGATGCATTCGCGCGGAGGTATTGCACGGGGCGTACACGGCCTTGGTGATATGTTTGAAGAGTTAGATGTTATTCTTTCATCGGAAGAAGGTCCAAACCTGACCGTTGTCTACTGGGGACTTATCGACACGTACGGCCACAGATACGGACCGAATTCCCTGTCATATATTTCGGAGACTGCAATACTGTTCTCCGCATTTGAAAGATTTTTCGAAGAGAGGGTGCAGCAAGACACCGCATTATTAATCACAGCCGATCACGGTCAAATTGAAACCCCCTGGGAACACGAGATCTGGTGGTCAAAGTTCGATCCTGTCTTTGAGGAGATGTACTCGATGCCCGGAGGCGAGCAGCGGATGTCTTATATCTATTCCCGTGACAGAGAAAAGACCAGGAAAAAGATGGAGGAGGAATTCGGGGATTATCTGGAGATTCTTGAACCATCGGAAACCGACGAGATGAAGCTCTTTGGAAAATCTTTGACTAATACCCTGAGAAAGAGAAGAGGTGAGTTAATAACTATCTCTAAAGGTGATTATTCATTGTGTTTCAAATATACCGGGCAGGAACACTCTCTTAAAGGGAGACACGGGGGAATGACTCCTGAGGAAATGCTTGTTCCACTGATTCTTTTGAGAAAAGACTAATGTTCTCCTTCGGACTTCTTCTCCCAGTTTATCTCGGCTATTGACTTCTGAAGATAAATCGGCTCCAAACTGGAGTACTTTGTTGTTTCCCCGCCAGAGAATTTCTCGACAGCAATGTCTCTCATTATGGAGGGATCGTACCGCTTCACTTCACTGATTCTGAAGCCGTTAAATAACGGATCCTTCTCGCCATCTAGGAAGAGCTCGATCTCTGAAGCGTCGATTCGAGAAACAAGTTCTGCCGTGCTTGTGAAACTCGTCTCTCCAAAGGGAGTTCCATTTCTGTACTCTCTCCAGTAGTAGTGCCCCTCTCTTCCACGTCTCAAGACTGCGAATCTCTCGCTGTCGATCGGCCTTGCAAGAATGTCAAGAGAGTTGAACTGGACGGTGGGAAGATCGAAGGGAAAAGCCATTCCCTTTGCCGTTGAGATACCGACCCTCAGTCCCGTAAGCGAACCGGGTCCGACCCCAACTCCAATGAAATCGAGTTCCGAGACTTTGAGCTTCGAATTCTCCATGGACTGTTTTATGATTACGGCCAACATCGAGCCGTATCTGTCGATCTCTTGCGCTCTGACGTCAATAACTGCCCTGCCATTACTGACAGAGAGAAGAAGGGTTCTTGAAGAAGTATCGAAACATATGTACTTCATCGCATCTCCTCAGTTAAGATTCTTGAAGCCCTCGCCGAAGACTTCAGAATTGTTCACTATTATAACAAAGGCCCGTTTGTCTGTAGCTTTCACAATATGCCTCAACTGTCCGATCTCCCTTCGTCTAATCGAGACCATAAGGACAGGCCTATCCTCGCCCGAGAAGCCGCCGGTGGCCTTCAACATTGTAGTACCGCGCTCCATTTCTTTGATGATTCGACTCTTTATCGATTCACTTTCCTTGCTTATCACAAAGGCCGTCCTGGTGTTTCCCACACCCTCGATTATTCCGTCTATTGTCTTGCTGGTGGTGAAAATCGTTATAATCCCGTACATAGCAGCAATTGGACCGAACACAAGGACCGCAAGCAAAGTGATTAATGAATCGCTGATCAGTAGACCCGTGCCAGTGCTGAAGCCAAGATACTTGGAAAATATCATCGCAAGGATGTCCGTACCTCCGGTCGAGGCCCCTCGCCAGAGAACCAAGCCCATTCCCGCACCTGCAATTACACCGCCGTAAATTGCCACCAGAAGAAAGCCGTCTTGAGTCGTAGAGGCATCGAAAACTGGGAATTTCACTCTCTGAAGAAGATCAACACTCAAGGACATCAGAACCGCAGAGTATATTGACTTTATTCCAAAACCCACTCCCAAAATCACGAAGGCAAGAAGAAAGAGAGCAATGTTGTACACAAACATCTGGGCACCTACCCAGAGTCCAAAGACCCTAAAAACAATTATTGCCAGTCCGCTCACCCCGCCGGCAATGATGTTGTTTGGGATCATGAATGACACTATTGAAACTGCGGTAAGCGCTGATCCAATCGTGATCAGAAAGTAATCGAGAAAAGTCTTCCTGCTCAACTCACTCTACAACCCTCGAATTTTTGAGCTTCGCAATTTGCTGGAGAAGTTTCTTCTCCTTGCTTGAAGGTTTGCCAATATTGACTCTTACGGTTACCAGTAGGTCTCCGCGCCTACCTCCAGATACACTGGGAACGCCGAGATTCTTCATTCTGAAGACCGTGTTGGGACTTGTCCCCGCCGGGACTTTGAGGGTCTCCGTTCCCCCCTCTGGAAGCGAAACCTCTGATGTAGTACCGAGCGCCGCTTCAACATAGTCTATCTCTTTGCTGATATAAAGATCATTCCCGCTACGCCTGAACTCCGTGGGCATTTCGACCCTAACACTGACATAAAGATCGCCATACGGGCCTCCATTCTGTCCTGCATTCCCATGACCGCCAATCCTCAGCGTTGCGCCATTTTCAACACCCGCAGGAATCGTTACACTGACCTTGTGTCTCTCCTTCTCGAAGCCTCTTCCGCCGCAAACACCACATCGCTTGTCAATTATTCTTCCCGAACCGTTGCAGGTGTTGCAGGCATGGGTATTGCTAAACATTCCAAAGAATGATCTATGCTCTTCCTTCACATAACCGCTGCCGTTACACGTGGGACAGGTTCTATAGCTTGTTCCGTCCTCCGCACCCGTTCCGTTACAGCTCTGACAGACCTTGTTCCTGTCGTATTCGAGAACTACTTTCTTCCCCAGGATTACGTCTCTCAGCTCAATAACGACCGAAGCGTGAATATCCTCTCCCCTGACTGCTCGCGGCCCCTGAGATCTGCTGCTGGCACCGGATCTGCTTCCTCCAAAAAAGACGTCAAAGACATCCTGGAAATCCCCAAAGATTTCGTCGAAATTTCCTCCGGCATTTCCCGGCGTCCTCCCCGAACCGCGGCTGAATGAAGAGGGGTCGCCGACATATCCGAAACGGTCGAACATTGCCCTCTTCTCCTTGTCTGAGAGAACCTCATACGCCTCCTGGATCTCCTTGAACTTCAATTCAGCATCCTTCTTGCTGGATCCCTTATAGGCATCCGGATGCCATTCCTTGACCAGCTTCCTGTATGCCTTTCTTATATCGTCGTCGGAAGCGTTTCGAGAAACTCCGAGAATCTCATAATAATCTTTTCTTGACTGAGCCATCTATATCACCACCGAAGGCTCTCACTCGAACTCAGAAGAGTTGTTTACGGCAACAACGACTCTAGCAGGTTTGAGAACCTTGCCATTCATTTTGTATCCGCTTTCCACGACACCAAAAACGGCCATGTCCGAAACATCGTTTGAAGAAACGGTCTCCTCAACCTCATGGGAAAAGGGATCAAAGGGTTTGCCGATCTCGGGAAGTATAAGTGAGAGCCCTTCGTCAAGCATGAGCCGCTCGATAGATTTGTGAATCAATCTAATACCCGAGACGAGACCCTCGCTTGAATCTTCAGCGTTTTCCAGAGCACGTCCAAGATTATCGTACACATCTATTAGTTTGAGAATCGTCTTCTCTTTGTGTCTCTTTGAGTTCTCTTCCGATTCGCGAATAAGGGCATTTCTGTAGTTGATGAACTCCGCTCTAAGTCTTGCATTTTCTTCCTTAAGCGCTCTTATCTCATTCTTCAACATTTCCGTCTCGTCTATCTCAGACTCTTCTTCAGCGCCACTTGCATGTCCGTTTCTTTCTTGGCCTTCCTTGATTTCTTCTATTTCTGACTCTTCGCGCATTTCGGATCCCTGAATCTCGTTCTCTCCGAGTCTTTCTCTCTCATCTACTTCTTTTTTGATTTCTTCTAGATTCTTTTCATTTTTGGCTTGCCTCATATTGCCTTCCTCCTATCTATTCGAAAAAACCTCTGATAATCTGTTTATTGAAAAGTTCAAGTACGCGTTTATCTTCTCGTAGTAGGTCAGCTTCGGCGAAATAATGAAGACATATCCTATCTTCTCATTTTTTCTTGTGTATGGGGAGGCAAACACCGCAAAGTTCTTGAGCTCATCCCTGCCTACTTCATCGCCTATGAAGACCCTGTAATCATCGAATTCACCAAAGGAGCTTAGCAACAACTCAAGATTCCTCGGATTTTCCACAGATCTTACAAGGCCAGAGATATCTGAAGAATCGAGATGGTCGTTCGAAATAATAAACTCTAGGCCGTACTTGTAGTACTTCTCTTCGTTTTCCTTCTCGAATATGCTCTGCAAGAAGTGTATGATATCCTGGAATCTTCTGTCGTGCCACTGATCGTATCTCAGTTCTACATTTCTGATTCCCTTTCTTATCTCGCCGATATTCTTTCCTACGACGGCCATATTTACATACCTCTGAAAACTGGAAATGTCGAAATCGCTGGTGCCTACAAAAACAGTAGTGTTAAGACTGACTCCAAGATCGGTGACTATTGACACGTTTAGGTAGCCATCGGTTATCTTCGAAATAGCTACGCTGTTGACAAGCAAGCCGTCAAACTTGGGTTTCTCAATCACCACGAATCCCGATACGGCACGAGCAAGTATCCTTGTCATCCCCTGCAAGAGATGCTCCACATCACCAACAACGCTTGTCTGTCTTATAGCTATCGCAACATTGCTCTCCTGGAGATCTTCGGTGATGGTCCTTACCGAATCAAGGTAAAACCTCAACCCCTTGTCCGTCAGAACACGGCCCGCAGAGGTATGGGGTTGGTATATATATCCTAGAAACTCGAGTTTTCTCATGTCATTTCTTACCGTTGCAGAACTGAACTTGAGATTAGAGTGCTCCAGAACCTGTTTAGAACTCACAGGTTTTCCAGAAGAGATGTATTCTCTAGAAACGCAGTATAACACCCTTATCTGCCTTGGATTCAGTTCTGGGCCACCTGTTCGCTTTTTCGACACTTAGCACTCCCTCCCATAGACTGCTAATAAATGTTACCATATGCCGCCTCTGTTGTCAACTTCAGAGACCGATGATACAATCAATAAGAGCGAAAGGGGTGTGATCAATGAGGTTATCTCAGGTCATAGAACTCCTCGGCAACAGTGTTCTTCAGGTGGTGAATCCCGGTAACATCGATCCGGAATTTGATCATATTGAGAGTGATTCAAGAGTTCTTAGAGAGAATAACCTCTTCATATGTATCAAGGGAACGAGTTTCGATTCACATCTGATTGCGAGGGAACTTCAGAGAAAGGGCGCAGTCGCTTTGATAGCGGAAATGCCGATAGAAGACGAGGAAGTGAGTGTTCCTGTTGTTTATGTGAAGAGTTCCCGTTTTGTCGAGGCATTGCTTACCATGGAAGAGTACAGCCATCCTTACAGAAAACTAACTACTATCGGTGTAACTGGCACAAATGGCAAGACGACCATCACAACCCTTATCTACCATGTTCTCTCTTCATTTGAAAGAAAGGCATCACTGATAGGCACCGTGAGAAATGTTGTGGGTGAGAGTATATATTCGAACCCAAAAAATACAACTCCAGGGCCCGTTGAACTGGCGAAACTTCTCCAGCTTTCGGCAAAGATGAAGAGCGAGTATTTCATAATGGAGGTCTCTTCTCACTCACTTTCAATGAACAGGGTAGAGGGAATGCGCTTCGATGTTGGAATAATCAGCAACGTGACAAGAGATCACCTGGATTTTCACCTCACCTTTGACGATTACTACAGGTCTAAGATGAGGATGTTCTCTTTGTTGAAGGCAAATGGAATCGCCATCGCAAATGGTGACAGGTTGAACATTGCAGACATCCACATCGCCAGAAACAGAATCACCACTTACGGTTTTGGTGACGAGTCGGATTACAGGATCGAGAATCTGGATATTTCCCGAACGGGAATGGATTTCACGATACAGACTCCTTACGGCTCCTCACACAGAATCTATTCGAGATTGATTGGAGAACACAATGCCTACAATATTGCGGCCGCCATTGCCGCACTCAATTCACTTAATTACGACCTTAATCACATAGCCAAAGCAATTTCCTCTTTCGGCGGCGTGCCCGGAAGATTCGAGTTTGTTGAGGAAGCAACCAAATACGGCTTCGATGTTGTGATTGACTTCGCGCACACACCGGATGCTATGGAGAAACTCCTGAAGACTGCTAGAAGACTGACTCCGGGGAGGTTGATTCTTGTCTTTGGAGCCGGTGGGTCGGCCGATAAAGGAAAGCGGCCGTTGATGGCTGAGGTCTCTTCTAAATTCAGTGACGTGGTTATTCTCACTTCCGACGATCCAAAGCTTGACGACCCTGTAGAGATTCTACAGGATCTTGAAAGCGGCGTAGACAAGTTCAAGCCGTATCTTGTCATTCCCGACAGACGGGAAGCAATATCCGTTGCGCTTACGCTGGCGAACCGCCAGGATATGGTCTTGATAGCCGGACGTGGCCATGAAGACTTTCAGATTCTACGTGACAGAAAGGTTCCCTTCAACGACAAACTGGTAGTAAAGGACATACTCGAGAGCAAGTTCCGGAGGCACATCAAGAAGTGATACCGAAATCGACGGTTGAAGAATTTCTGATTCGCACAGAAGAAAGACCGATTGTAATAGATTCAAGAAGAGTGTCGAACGAAGATGTCTTCGTGGGACTGAAGGGCGAACGTGTGGATGGTAACGACTTCGTTGACGATGCCCTATCGGCAGGAGCTTCTCTGGTCTTTTCCAGCAGATCATCTGCAAACAGCAGAGTAATAACGGTTGACGATACTAAAGAACTACTAGTAGAAGCGGCAAGAAAAGTTCTCTCTCGATCACACCTGAAGAGCAGGATCGGAATCACTGGTTCTAACGGGAAGACCACAACGAAGGAGATAACGGCGCATCTTCTTTCGAAACTTGGAAAGACCTTCAAAACGGCCGGCAATTTGAACACAGAAATCGGCTTGCCTTTGTCTCTGCTCGAAAACAGGAGAAGGCTAATCTCATCTCAGTACGGAGTCTTCGAATTCGGGACAAGTGCTAGGGGAGACATAGAGAGTCTTGTTAATCTCGTGGAGCCAGATATCTGCGTACTTCTCAACGTTGGAACTGCTCATGTGGGAAACTTCAATCAACCCGAAGAACTGCTGATGGAGAAGCTCTCAATATTCGATTCGAGCAGGCTCACCAAGGCAATACTGGGAGGATGTGATGAAAGGCTTAGGGAGTTTGCCGCCAGCTTACCGGTGGAGACAGCCCTCTTTGGAAGAGACAACGCCGACTTTTCCATAATTGATTTCTCATACGACGGGTGCGACACGATGCTTCACTTCGACTGTCAAGGAGATCGTTTTGCAAGGTTAAAGGGTATCTGGAGCTACGGACAGCTGATGGATCTTGGGGCCGCTTATCTTGTGACACTTTTTGCGGGCCTCCCCGAGCCCTCTATTTTTCTCAATGACTTAAGGCTGCCTTTCAAGGACAGATTTTCAGTCGAGACTCTCCACGGGATAACCCTGATAAGTGATTTCTACAACAGCAGCCTCGAATCCTGGGAATCGGCAATAGTATCGATTCAGAAACTAAGACACTCAAGAAAGATAGCCGTTGCAGGATCAATACTAGAACAGGGTAGGGAGTCGAAGCGAACTCACGAAAAACTGGGAAAACTCTTGAAGAGCTTTGACAAAACGGTTTTTTTCAATCAGGACAAAGCAATTGAAGCGGCTTCGAAGAATGTGGAGCCTTCCTTTGTAAGCAGTGAAATTGGGGAAGTGGCTTCCTGGCTCCACAGAAACGTCGTGCCCGGAGATCTGATCTTCTTCAAAGCATCAAGAGCGGTAGCCCTTGAAAGAGTTTATGAATCCTTCATGGAGCTGATTCGAAATGCCTAGAGAAGCCTTGTCCTTCCTTCTGGCGTTTCTGTTGAGCGCACTTGCCATCGAGCCCTTCAAGAGATACCAGAGAAGGAATAGGATCGGTCAGTATATTCGAGAGGAAGGGCCCGACCTCCACAATTACAAAACCGGAACGCCCACGGCGGCGGGGATCATTTTCCTTCCCATCGCGCTTTCTGTAGCCTTGATCTTTGCCTTCAGTATCGAAATCTTGATCGTGATACTCTCGGGCGTGCTATTTGGAATTATTGGACTTGTCGACGACCTTTCAAAGATCGTTAAGAAGAATGCATCGGGTTTGAGCGGCAGACGAAAACTGTTGCTGCAGTTCCTTTCGGCCTCGATAATTGTCTTTCTCATTCAATTTGCCAATCCCCACACTCACATGACGCTTCCCCTTCTCGGGAAGATCGACTTCGGTTTTGCCTACTATCCAATCTCGGCAGTAATAATCGCCGGAATGAGCAACGCAGTGAACCTCTCGGATGGAGTTGACGGACTGGCAGGTTCGATGTTCATTTTCTCGCTTGCTCCGATGCTTTTCCTTCCTGTTTGGCAGAACGGAATAATCGCACCGATCTGCGGCGCTCTCGCAGGCTTTCTATGGCACAACTGGTTTCCAGCGTCTGTTTTTATGGGAGATACCGGAGCGATAGGATTGGGCGGAATGATAGCTGTTATGTTTTCCGTGGACGGCCGGGAAGGCTACCTCTTATTCTTCGGCATGATGTTCCTTGTCGAGATGTTCAGCGTCATCATCCAGGTGTTTTCCTTCAAAACCTTTGGGAAGAGGGTGTTCAAAATGTCTCCCATACACCATCACTTCGAGCTTTCAAACTGGAAAGAAAGCAAGATCGCCTTCAGATTTTCGTTGATCTCTTTTATTGGAGCAGTCTTTGGACTGCTAACCTGGTAGGTGCGTATGATGCTAAAAGGAAAGATCGGGTTTGTGGGATTCGGAATATCCAATCAGAAACTCCTGACGACGTTAGTTGAAGAAAGGGGCCCACTATCGCTGTTTGTTTCCGACAGCGGAGCTATAGCAGAAGAAGCAAAGACACTCTTGAAAGGGCACGCCATAGAATTTGAAGAGAGTGGACATACCGATAAGCTGTTTGGCTGCGATTCTTTCGTCGTTTCTCCTGGGGTTTCGCCATTTTCCGAAGTGGGCAGTAGAATTATCGATTCGGGCAAGTACTTCACAACCGAGCTTGAAGTCTCTCTCGACAGACTGTGGTCTAAGCCCAGGGGAACCGTAATAGGCGTGACCGGAACAAACGGAAAATCGACAACCGTAACTATGTTGAATCACATCATCTCCGGAAAGAAGCGAAGGGTCTTTCAGGGAGGAAATCTGGGAGATCCTCTAGCCGGCGTCACGGGCGAAGACTTCGATTACTACGTTCTCGAAGTCAGTTCCTTTCAGCTCAGGTGGTTTGCAAATGAGCAGAAGCGTTTTCATCTCTCTGTTATCATTAATCTGGGAGAAGACCACCTCGACTATCATAAGAGCCTTGACGACTACTTCAAATCCAAACTACGGCTGGCAAAGATGACAGAAGGAATGACTCTTCTGCCAGAGGGAATTATAGATAGTTATAAAGAGTCGCTTGCCGACTGCAAGCTTCGTTTGTTCTCGATGTCGAACTCGGGAGACGATACTTTCGACAGGGAATACTTGAGAATCTCCGGTGTAGAGTTCAAGACGGCAGATCTTCCATACGTCGGTCTACATAACTTCGAGAATACACTGGTAGTTTTGATGATCTCACAACTCATCGGCCTTCCGGCTGAAGATGTTTTCCAAGAGCTGAAAAGCTACTCTTTTCTCTCCCACAGACTCCAGCTGGTGAGAGAGTTTGAAGGGGTGAAGTACTACGACGATTCGAAGGCGACCAACGCCCACGCAGTCAGTGCTGCTCTGAGGAACTTCGAACTATCGAAGACAATTCTGATTCTCGGGGGTCAGGAGAAGGATGAGACATACATCGAGTTGATCGAACAGTTAGGTCAACTGAAACACGTTGTCATGATGGGAACCTCAATGAAGACTTTATCTGCTAAACTTCAAATGAGGGGAATCCCCTTTTCTGATGCGGGGGACATGGCCGATGCAGTGTCCATAAGCAAACGGCTTGCAAAAGATGGCGATTGCGTGGTTCTGAGTCCGGCAGGGTCCAGCTTCGATCTTTACAGAAACTATGGAGAGAGAGGAAATCATTTCAGAGAGATAGTAAACGCATTGGAGTGATCATGAAGAGAACATATCTAATGCTGGCGCTGTACTCAAGTGTCTTCATTATATTTGGACTAGTATTCATTTACAGCGCCGGAATAAGCATGGAGGCAAGGCATCCCGGAGTGACTGCTTCTGAGTTTCTTGAGAGGCAGCTGATTGCCTTTGCTATAGGACTCGCTGGAGCTCTGATAATTATTTATATGAAGGGCTCCTGGCACTTCAAGAGAGCCTTCACAGTCTACTATCCACTTACGCTAATACTGCTTGTCGCCGTTCTCTTCTTTTCCGACAGGGGCGGTTCAAACAGATGGATAGATATCGGAAGCTTTTCTCTCCAGATTTCGGAGTTCGCAAAGATCTCTCTGTTGATCGTACTCGCCAAATACTTCGGAGGTCTTAAGAAGAGAAATTTTCTTACCACTTTCTTGATTCCGCTGGGGATTCTTGCTCCACTCGCAATGCTCGTGTTCATTGAACCAGACCTCTCGACCACTGGCATTATGGTTGCGATAACATTTGTAATGATGATAATCGGCGGAATAAAGATGCAATACATTGGTCTTGCGTTGATCTTCGTAGTTATTCTGATTCTTGTTCTCTACAGCGGCGGATTCATAGAAGAATATCAGATTCAGAGAATAACTTCCTTTCTGTCCTCCTTCACCGGTGAGGAACATGAACAGGTTTCATACTCGCTCATGGCTATCTCTTCCGGTGGCCTCACAGGTACGGGGCTTGGAATGGGACTAGTCAAGTACTACCTTCCCGTTAGTTACTCCGACTTTATTTTCGCAGTCATCGGAGAGGAGCTCGGCCTGGTTGGCCTGCTTGTGTTGATGCTCGCATTTGTGGGCTTCATAAGGGAACTCATCGTCGCTGGCCTGAGGGGCTCGACCGCTCTCGAAGGAAAACTATATATAGTCGGATTTGCTCTTTACATAATGATACAGGCAACCATCAACATAGCTGTCAATCTCGGCCTTTTCCCGGCAACCGGGGTTACCCTGCCATTTGTAAGCTCCGGCGGTTCTTCGATAATGTCCTTGATGATCGGTTACGGCCTGGTCTTCTCCATACTTATCGAATCGGAAGAAGAAAAGGAAAAAGAAAATGAGAAAGCTTAAGGTAGCCTTTTGCGGTGGTGGAACCGGTGGTCATTACTATCCTGCCGTCTCGATCTTGCAGGAGCTAAAAAGGCTAGGGGAAATCGATCTTATGTACTTCACTGTCTCTGGAAAGATAGATGACAGGAGCGTTGGAAAAAACTTTCCAGAAGCAAAGATAGTCCCTTTGAAGCTGACGGGTCTTAAGAGGCCGCTGTACAACCCCACAAATGCGGGGATACTCTTTTCTCACTTCAAGACCGAGAGATCTGTAAGAGAGCGTCTGGCCGAATTCTCACCAGATTTCCTGTTTTCGACCGGGGGCTATGTTTCCTATTCAGTTGTCAAAGCCGCTCATAAATTAGGGATACCGATATACATTCACGAACAGAACTCAGTGGTGGGAATAGCAAACAAGAGTCTTGCAAGGTATGCAAGGCTATTGTTCATCTCATTTGAAGAGAGCCGTAGTAGCCTCGAATTGCCGCCAGACAGGATCATCTTATCGGGTAATCCGGTAAGAGAGGCGAAATCAACGAGAAGTGAAGTAATGAAAAGATTTAATCTTGCAGAGGAAAGTCCTTTGATTGTCGTTCTGGGTGGAAGTCTTGGATCGGAAGTGATAAATAGCGCTCTAGAAAAGTTTTACAGCGAACTTGAAAAGAGCCGTGACAGGTTAGCTTTTCTCCATTCTACTGGTGACGATAACCGGGCCCTCTCTCTTAATCGATTCCCATTTGTTCGCTCTTTTTCCTATATAGAGGACCTTACAGACGCAATAGCCTGTGCGGATCTCGTCGTGTCAAGGGGAGGAGCAACTACTATCGCAGAGCTACAGTATTTTGGAAGAAAGGGTATAATAATACCGTGGCCCGGCGCCGCGGAAAATCACCAATTTCACAACGCTCGCTCGCTGGAAAGAGTTGGATTGGGTTATGTTATACTGGAAGAGAATTTGACCTCCACAGCTTTGAGCATTGCAATAAGAGAAATGTTGCAAAGAGAGACCTGTTACAAACCTCCAAGAAGACCAGTTGAGATTATTTTGGATAATATACTCCGGGAGGAATCGATTTGAAATATCATTTTATTGGCATTGGCGGAATTGGCATGAGCGGTCTGGCAATGCACTTAGCATCTGAGGGTGACCAGGTTTATGGATCGAATTACGAAGAGAACGAAAGGGTAGACTACCTTCGCGCAAAAGGCATAGATATTTTTATTGGCCATTCTTATGAGAACTTCGAAAAACCCGATGTGGTGGTTAGAACAACTGCCATTAAACAGGGAAACCCGGAGCTGGTTAGGGCTCTTTCGGAAGGTGTACCAACAATATACAGAATGGAACTGCTCAAGAACCTTCTTTCGAGAAACACTTCTCTTTGTGTAACTGGAACCGATGGAAAGACAACCACTACAGCTATGGTTTCAAAAATTCTTGTCGACTCCGGAAGAGATCCTACAGTCTTACTCGGTGGAATAAATCCTCTCTTGAGCGATGGAAACTATAGAAAGGGCGAGGGTCTTATCGTGAGTGAGCTTGATGAGAGCGATGGCTTCTTTGCTTCTTTTAAGCCTGACTACGCGATAATCACCAACGTACGGGGCGATCACCTCGAGCACTACGATAACTCGTTCGATAATCTCAAAAATCACTTCAAGTATTTCGCCAGAGGCGTCGGAAAGATGTTGGTTACGAATGCAGATGATCCAATTTCCGAAAGGATTTTCAAAGGCACTCTAACCTTCGGAAGAGACAGAGGCGATTATCGCTTCTCCGACAGAGCGACTGGAATCATGAATCAGACCTTCAGATGCTGGAAGGGCGATACCGATCTCGGAGTCTTCAAGCTCATGATCCCAGGGGAATACAACGCTTACAACGCAGCTGCAGCCGTTGCTCTTACCCGCGAAATGGGAGTTCCAATTGATTCGATAAAGAACTCCTTGGAGTCATATAGGTCGGTTGACAGAAGGTTCACTTTCAGAGGTCTCGATGATTTCAGAAACCTCTTTTTCTTTGATGATTACGCTCATACTCCTGATGAAATAAGCAGTACCATCCGAGGCGCCCGCGAATTCTTCCCCGGGAAGAACGTTGTGGTGGTCTTTCAGCCGCATAGATATTCGAGATTGGTCAGGGAAAACGGCCGGTTTGCGATGTCCCTCAAGGATGCAACCGAGGTCTGTGTCTACAAGCTCTACGAGGCTTACGAAAAGGGGCAGTATGCAATCGATGAGACCGAGGTCTTGAAAGGTTTGAGTAGCTACGGTGTTCCGGCAGTGCATGCCGTGAACTACTCTGAGATACTCGAATGGCTTGAAAAGAAAAGAGATGCCGTCATCCTCTTTCTCGGCGCAGGCGACATCACTGAAGCATCAAAAATGAGCGCTCTCAAACTTTGCGAAGCACATTAGAGACGTTTACAGTCTGACAAACGGCGCAGCCGGTACAACCCTCCCATCTGCAGTCACCGGTGGTCTCTTCCCTCAGTGCCTTCTCGTATTCTTCAATAAGAAAACTCTTCGAGATCCCAATGGAAATATGTTCCCATGGAAGCTCTTCGTGAATATCGTATCCTCTCATATAATCATCTACATCGATTCCCGCAGCACGAAAGGCTTCGTGCCATATTGCGGCATCAAACTCCTCGTTCCATTCATCGAAGATTGCGCCCAATCTGTAGGCCTTCAATATCGCTTTGCCGACCTTTCTGTTCCCTCTGCTGAGAACACCTTCAATCGTGCTGCTAGATGGATCGTGGCTGCTGAGCTGGATTCCTCTTCCAGAAAGCCTCTTCAGAATTCCTAGCCTTCTTGCCGCTTCGACTTCGCCTATCTGGGGCGAAAACTGGAACGGTGTGTGCGCTTTTGGAATGAAAATGGCCGCCGAAACTGAGACTTCTCTGAAGCCAACGGCTTTGACCCGCCTCGCCAACCTCACTATCTCTTCAAGATCCTCATCTCTTTCGGTCGGAAGTCCTATCATGAAATAGAGCTTGACTCTCTGCCAGCCGTTCTTTCTAGCCGCCTTGACGGTAGACATAAGATCGTCTTCCGATACGTTCTTGTTGATCACGTTTCTCAGTCTTTGAGAACCCGCCTCGGGCGCGAAAGTCAAACCGGTTTTCCTTATCGAAGCTATCTTAGAAGCGATCTCCACTCCGAAGGAGTCTATGCGCGTACTCGGCAGAGAGAGGGCGACCCTTTGCGGTTGGAGCAAAGGCAGGATCTCTTGAGTTAGAAGATCTATGGAAGAGTGATCCATAGTCGACAGCGAGAGAAAGGAGATTTCTTCATACCCCGTCTTCTCCAGAACCTTCCGCACAGACCGGCTTATTTCATCCACTCCTCTCTCCCTGACCGGCCTGTAGATCATCCCCGCCTGGCAGAATCTGCACCCACGGTTGCAACCGCGCATTACCTCAAACACTGCCCTGTCGTGAACTGTTCGCATGTATGGAACTAGAGGATTACTGTCTATCTCGTAGTCTGAGAGATCTCCGATTATAGCCTTGACTGTTTCCTTCTTCCCTATTGAAGGAACGTAGACTCCCTGAACTTGAGAAAGCAACTGGAGTAGCTCGCTTCTTCTCCCGGATTTCAAGAGATAGATGTTTTCCTTCACCGCGTTGCAGAGAATCGAGGTTACTGACTCTCCATCGCCAATTACGAAGGCGTCGAAGTAATCGGCCATAGGCTCGGGATTTGTCGAGCACGGTCCGCCGCCCAGCACTATGGGTTCGACTGTTCTCTCATTCTGGAGCAGGGGGATATCTGCAAGATCGAGAAGCGCGAGAACATTGCTGTAGCAAAGCTCGTACTGAAGAGTTATTCCCAGGATATCGAAGTCGACAGCCGGGGTGTATGTCTCCAAAGAAAAAAGAGGAATCTTGGCGTTGTACATTTCGCCGATCATATCCTTCCAGGGAAGGTACGCTCTTTCAGCGTAGAACCCATCAACTGCATTTAGTTCTTTGTAGAGTATCTTGAGCCCCAAATGGGACATGCCGACTTCATAGGTATCGGGAAAGGTAAGAAGTATCCTCAACTTCTCCGCGGGATTCTTCATTACCCTGTTAAGTTCCTTGCCGATATATCGGCTCGGCTTGCCTACTCTGTTGAGGACTCCCGAAGAGACTAGCCACTTCCTTATTCGCTCTTGACTGTTCATCAGAGCGTAAATTCAGTTGAAATGAGATACATCAATCTCAAGAGATTGTCGTAATCTTCCATAGATATGTATTCTGTCTCGGAATGAAGATACTTTACCGCAAGCGCTAGAGGAACCATCTTTGTTCCCTTCTGCTGGAAGGGAATTCCATCGGTGCCTCCACCCGTAACTCCTACCTGCAGGGGAATTTCCTTCTCTTTTGCAAATTCCATAAGGCGCTTTCCGAGGCCGTAATCACCGAGCGATGAAGTGTCCGACATTCTTAAGACGGCTCCGTTCCCAGGCTTAACGTCCCCTGTCAGTCTAGAGCAGCAGGCGAAGGAATCAACCGGAAAAAACAGATCCGGTTTTAGCTTTTCTGAGAGCGCTCTCGCTCCAATCAAACCTATCTCTTCCTGCACAGTCCAGGCAAGAACGACTCTCCTGTTCAGGTTGACCTTGACCAACATATCGAGAAGATCTAGCAGAGCAAGACAGCCCGATCTATCGTCAAGAGATCTCACGACCACGAATTTGTCGTTCAGTATTGAAATCTGTTTTCTGAATACTGCGTAATCAAGAACGTCAATTCCAATTCGCGAGGTTTCATCTCTGGAAGATGTCCCAACGTCGATAACGAGGTTTTGCCACGAAAGATCTGCCTTTTCTCGGAGGTGTGGAGGTGTCATTCCAATGACTCCGTCTATAGATTCTCCCGAAGAGGTGATGACGTCGAGATGCCTGCCAATGAGAAGTTCGTCGGCGATTCCCCCAACCTTCTTGAAGTTGAGAGATCCATCGGAATTAATCCCGGAAACAAGCAGACCAATCTCATCCATGTGGGCAGCAAAGGCGATTGTCGACTCTCCGTTTCCGGCTTCAACCATGACATTTCCAAGATCATCTACAAAGGCCTCAACACCTTCGGGAAGCATCTCGATTATCTTGGCCCTTATCATCTCTTCTCTTCCAGTCATACCCGGAACAAAAACCACGTCTGTCAGTCTGTCTAGATTCATGAAAACACCTCCCAACCAATTATAGCCTAAGGTCAAGAAGTTAGGAAGTTGGACTCACAAAGAGGTTCAGGACAGTTATAATCGTAATAGCAAAGTCAGTTTAAAGAAGACACTTGGTCAATCTTGAAATCACTATACAGAACTCATGAATGGAGGAGATTTTGTGAGCTATCACGAGAGACTGGAAAGACTGAAAGACGAATGGAAAAGCAAAAAAGTGATGCCTCTTCTGAAAAGGTTTCCCGAAAGAAGGAAGGAGTTCAAGACTTCCTTCGATGGGCCGGTAGAGATTCTGTACACGCCAGCCGCAAAGGACGAATATGTGGAGAGAATTGGATTCCCAGGCGAGTACCCTTTCACAAGAGGTGTTCAGCCGACGATGTACCGGGGCCGTCTGTGGACAATGAGACAGTATGCGGGCTTCGGAACTGCTGAAGAGTCAAACCGCAGATATAGATACCTCCTCTCTCAGGGTCAGACAGGGCTTTCGGTTGCCTTTGATCTGCCGACACAGATCGGTTACGACTCAGACGACCCGATGTCGGAAGGCGAAGTCGGAAGGGTGGGAGTAGCGATTGATTCGCTGGAGGACATGGAAACGCTCTTCGAAGGAATTCCACTGGAAAGAGTAAGCACATCCATGACAATTAACTCCACTGCCGCCATTCTCCTTGCGATGTACATCGCAGTGGGCGAGAAACAGGGAGTGGATGCCTCGAAGCTGACAGGGACTATTCAAAATGACATACTCAAGGAGTATATAGCGAGAGGAACTTACATCTTTCCCCCCGATTCATCCATGAGGCTAATTACGGATATCTTCGAATACTGCTCCAAGAACCTCCCCGATTTCAACACCATAAGCATTAGCGGGTATCACATAAGAGAGGCAGGGGCAAATTCGGTTCAGGAAATCGCCTTCACTCTCGCCGACGGTATAGCATACGTACAGGCGGCAATTGATGCAGGCCTCGATCCAAACGTATTCGGCAAGAGATTGTCTTTCTTCTTCAATTCGCACAATGGATTCCTAGAAGAAATAGCGAAGTTCAGGGCGGCGAGAAGACTATGGGCGAAGATTATGAAAGAGAGGTTCGATGTAACTGACGAAAAGGCAATGATGCTTAGATTCCACACTCAAACCGGAGGATCGACCCTCACTGCACAGCAGCCAATGAACAACATTGTTAGAGTTGCTTTCCAGGCTCTAGCCGCAGTTCTTGGAGGCACACAATCTCTTCATACTAATTCCTTCGACGAGGCTCTAGGTCTGCCAACCGAAGATTCCGTGACTATTGCGTTGAGAACACAACAGATAATCGCCTCAGAAACTGGCGTAGCGGACACAGTCGACCCGTTGGGAGGAGCTTACTTCATTGAAGAGCTTACAAACACAATGGAAGAAAAGGCACTCGACTACATTAAGAAGATAGATGACCTTGGAGGAATGGTCGAGGCTGTCAGGGCAGGCTTTGTACAGAAGGAAATACTCGACAGCGCCTACAAGTATCAGGTTGCGATCGAAAACAAGGACCAGATAATTGTCGGGCTCAATGAATTTGCTGCCGATGAGAAACAAGACAGAGATCTCCTTAGGCTCGACCCGGCCATTGAGGATAGACAGAAAAAGAAGATCGAAACACTCAGAAAGAACAGAGACAATGACGAAGTCCGAAGGCTCCTCGATGACCTGAAGAAGGCCGCTCAGGGAAGCGGAAATCTTATGCCATTCATACTGAAGGCCGTTAAGGCATACGCGACTCTGGGTGAAATAGCTAACGCCCTGAGAGACGTCTTCGGAGAATACACCGAAGCAGTGATTCTGTAGAGAGAGGTGGAGATAATGAAGATAAAAGTACTCGTGGCAAAGCCCGGACTCGATGGACATGACAGAGGCGCCAAAGTCGTCGCTATGGCTCTTCGAGATGCCGGAATGGAAGTTATCTACACAGGTCTCAGGCAGTCTCCCGAATCGGTCGTCAATGCCGCGCTTCAGGAAGACGTTGACGTTGTGGGGCTCTCGATACTGTCCGGCGCCCACATGAAGATTTGCAGCAAAGTACTTAGATTAATGAAAGAAGCAGGAATAGGCGAAAAGCCTCTCTTTGTCGGCGGCATAATTCCCTCAGAGGATGCCGACGAGTTAAGAAAGGCCGGCATCTTCGAAGTTTTCGGACCGGGAACCTCGCTGAAATCAATCATAGATAAAATAGAGGAAACGGTAAAGAAATGAGTTCAATGAAATCCGGGGTCGACCAGCTCATGATTTCGAGATCGCTGAGCATAATAGAAAACGACGCTGATTCGGCCAGGAAGATCATCAAGGGATTGCCTGTTCGAAATTACTGCGTAATAGGCGTCACGGGAAGCCCTGGAGCCGGTAAGTCGTCCTTAACAGACCGGCTGGCCTGTATAAGCGCAGAGGAAAAGACGACGGCCGTTGTCGCGATCGATCCTTCAAGCCCCTTTACGGGAGGCGCCTTTCTCGGCGACAGGATTAGAATGAGACGAGCAACCGACGATCCCAGGGTCTTCGTGAGATCAGTGGCCAGTCGGGGGAACGTCGGAGGTTTGAGTCCTTCAATTTATAACAGCGTCGAGTTTCTTGGCAGGAGCGGCTACGACAGGATTTACGTGGAGACTGTCGGGGCCGGCCAGTCGGAAACCGACATCGTGAATCTTGCAGATATCGTCCTTCTCGTAATGGCGCCCGGACTTGGAGACGATGTTCAGACAATGAAGGCTGGAATAATGGAGATCGGAGATATATTCGTGATAAACAAGAGCGATCTTCCCGGAGCCGACCAGCTCGCTTCGAGAACCAGGGCGGTTTTGGAGCTTTCCGGAAAGAAATTCCCGGTTATGAGGACAGATTCCATAAAGGGGAGTGGAGTTGAAGAACTCCAAGAAGAGATAGAAAAGCTGCTTTTCAGTTATCTCAGTTCGGGGAGGCTCGAATCGAAACGCGCCAAGCGCAACCTTTACAATAACTTGAACAGCGCGTACCAGATTATAAAGGAACACTACGCCGAAAATGATAAACTTGAAGAACTAATAAGGTATCTTCTTGAGAATATCGGGAGGTAATCAAATTGAAATCCGACAGAATTGACCATATTGGCATAGCCGTAAAATCGATCGAAGAGAGGCTTTCCGTTTATCGAGACCTTCTTAAACTTGAAGTTACCGGGATCGAGGAACTTCGAGACCGTGGCCTGAAAGTTGCCTTCGTAAAGGCCGGCGACACTCGGATTGAGCTTCTCGAATCGACATCGGAAAACAGCCAGATATCAAGATTCCTGGAAAGCAGGGGGGAAGGCATTCATCACATCGCTTTCCACGTTGACGATGTCAAAGCTGCGATTGAAGAAGCCGTTTCGCTGGGATTGAAACCTCTTTCCGCGGAGCCCGAAGCCGGAGCCGGAGGAACAAAAGTAGTCTTCCTCCATCCCAAAAGCACGGGCGGAGTTCTGACTGAACTTGTCGAAGGACACCACTAGGGGGCGAATGAATTGGCCGGTAAACTTGAAGAGTTCTTTGAGAAGAGTGAACAGATCATCCTTGGTGGTGGTCAGGAAAAGATCGAGAAGCAGCACAAAACAGGAAAGCTAACTGCCAGAGAGAGAATCGATGTTCTCTGTGACGAGGGAAGCTTCGAAGAGTTCGACAGATTTGTCAAACACAGAGCGACGAGCTTTGGTCTTGCAGACAAGGAATTCCCGGCAGACGGAGTCGTAACGGGAATAGGAAAGGTCGACGGGCGAAAGATAGCCGTTTTCTCTCAGGATTTCACAGTACAGGGTGGATCGCTTGGGGAAATGCACGCCAAAAAGATAATAAAAGTGCAGGATATGGCTTTAAAGCTAGGCATACCGATAGTGGGAATAAACGATTCTGGCGGGGCCAGGATTCAGGAAGGTGTTGACTCCCTTTTCGGTTACGGCGGAATCTTCCACAGGAATACCCTTTCTTCGGGAGTGATTCCTCAGATCACAGTTATCTGTGGACCGTGCGCAGGCGGAGCCGTCTATTCGCCCGCGATAACCGACTTCATTGTTATGACCGACAGGCACTCACAGATGTTTATAACGGGTCCACAGGTGATAAAGGCCGTGACGGGCGAAGAGACGTCGATGGAAGAACTTGGCGGAGCTCTTGTGCATAATACAAAGAGTGGAAATGCCCACTTTCTCGCCCCGGATGACAGAAGCGCAATGCTTCTCGTCAGGCAGCTTCTCGAATACCTGCCGCAGAACAATGCCGAAGAACCAAACAAGGGAGAGGCTGAACGCGGCGAGGCTCTGGAAGAACTCCGAGAAATTGTGCCAGATAATCCAAAGCAGTCATACGACGTGAAAAAAGTGATCTCCCTTGTAGTCGATGAAGGACGATTCCTCGAGGTGCATGAACACTATGCGAAGAATATGGTCGTGGGCTTTTCAAAGATAGCCGGAAGATCGGTGGGCATAGTGGCAAACCAGCCTTCTGTCTTCGCCGGTTCCCTAGACATAAATGCCTCAGACAAGGCAGCGAGATTTATTAGATTTCTGGACGCTTTCAATATACCGATAATCACCTTTGTAGACACACCGGGATTTCTCCCGGGAGTCTCTCAGGAGCATGGAGGGATAATTCGCCACGGGGCAAAACTCCTTTACGCCTACAGCGAGGCCTCCGTACCAAAGGTAACACTGATCCTTAGAAAGGCCTACGGTGGAGCATATATCGCAATGGGCAGTCAACATTTGGGAGCGGACATTGTTTACGCCTGGCCCGGTGCCGAGATCGCCGTAATGGGTCCCGAAGGCGCCGCAAACATAATCTTCAAGAGGGAAATTGATGGTTCCGACCAGCCCGAAAAGACCAGACAGGAAAAGATTTCGGAATACAAAGACATGTTTGCAAATCCATTTGTTGCGGCGGGAAGGGGTTATATAGAATCGATTATAGATCCGGCTGCCAGCAGAATAAAGATAATCAAGGCTTTGGAGACGCTGGATACGAAAGTCGAAGGCAGACCAACCAAAAAGCACGGGAATATACCGCTTTGAGGTGCATTTGATGGAAGAGTATATCCAGATCACTATTATAGGCGTGGCAATTGTATTCCTGGCGCTGACGATGCTTTTTGTCATATTCAAGATTCTCGGCCGCCTGTTCTCCAGAGAAGATGAAAACAAGCTTAAGGCAGTCAGTATGAAACCTGCCCAGGCAACTGGTTCCAGAGTCATTGAGACGAAGGAAGGCGGCGAGGACCAAATGATAGCCGTCATAACCGCTGCAGTAACTGCCTTCATGGGTCACAGCAACTTCAAAGTCAGAAGTGTCGACCCGGTTACCGTGTCGGCAAACTCACAGTGGAAACGACGAGAACCAACCGTCTACTGGAAAGTGAGGAGGAGCAAGAATTGAGAAGATTCAGAGTGAGAGTGAACGGCAAGGATTACGACGTCGAGATCGAGGAGCTTTCTTCTGCATCCGATTCAAGTTCGGGCGGAGCAGTTAAAAAAGCCGAACCCATACAGAAAGTCGAAGCGGCGGATTCACCCAGACCCTCTGAAGTGGTTAAGGAAGCTCATAAACCGGTTGAACCCGTTAAAGAATCCACTGGATCGGGAGAGAGAGCCAAAATACTGTCGCCAATGTCGGGGACTATACTCGAAGTTCTCGTTTCGGTAGGAGATTCCGTCTCCCCTGGCCAGAAGCTTGTGATACTCGAAGCAATGAAGATGGAAAACAGTATTCTCTCCGAGGATTCGGGCACGATTAGCGAAGTCAGAGTGAAAAAGGGTGACAATATAGACGCAGGCGAGATAATGATAGTACTGGCATAGGAGCGGTCTTGCCGCTCCTGTGCTTCAGGCGAAAGCAATCATTTTCACGGAGAATCTTCGAGACATCGCTTCCATGAGAGGAGTGTGTGTATAGGTTGACTTCCGCGGACAGAGATCTTTCTACGAGAGCGAGAGAGCTTTCTCTGAGTGCCTTCGGTGTCTTTCCAGATATCCCTTTTTCCTTTAACTCAAGGCTGAAGAGGGTCCTTGGCAGACTTGTCTACTCGAAAAACCGTGGAACGCTTACTCCCCTCAGAATAGAGATCTCTTCTTCGATATCCTGTAACGAGGAGCTTCTCAAGAGAACCTTGCTTCACGAGCTTTCTCACTTCTACTTGATGAAGAATGACAGAGATTTCTCGCATAGCTCGCCGGAATTCAAGAAGCTGTCCGAAGAACTGGGATTCGATATCGTAGCCGAGTACGAGGGACTTCCGGTACACAGATGGGTATGTTCCGCATGCAAGAAGACTGTTGCTCTTTCCTTCAACCGCAGAGAGAAAAAGGGTCTATCTTCCTGCTGCAAAGCCCCGATAGAACTTCAGGAAAAATAATCAAATAAACACTTGCCTTTCTAGAAATTCATCTGTTATAATAATTTATACCTAATATCTAAGTGGTGATATTTATGAAAGCCTATAAGAAGCTCACTAAGGCGCTTGTATACTTTCACGGAGATTATTTTGTGCCGGTAAGATTCAGTTACGATGGTATAAAAATAATCGTGAATTCCGTTACCTCCTTCTGGGTAGAGGCCGTGGGAACTCAGAAAATCTATCATTTCTCAGTAATGACCACACTTGGAGCTTACAATCTTGAATTTGACGAAGATGCGAAGAAATGGTACAGCTATCTTCTTGGAGGGTGATTGTTTTGAAAGGAATTCCTTACGTATCGCACATAGACATGGACGCATTTTTCGCAAGTATAGAACAGGCGGCCAATCCGACTCTGAAAGGCAAACCGATAGCAGTAACCGGAATTGGAAAGCGGCATTCCGTTGTGACTTCGGCGAGTTACGAGGCAAAGAGACTGGGTGTGAGATCGGGCATGGCCTTTTTCGAAGCCCTGAAGCTGTGTCCTGACCTTATAGCTGTGGGAGTGCAGTCAAAGAAGTACGGCTATATATCGAAAGAGATAATGAAGATGATGACCTCTGTATCGCCCAGAGTTATGGTGGCGAGTGTAGACGAGGCTTACATAGATCTCAGCTTTCACACTAAACTGGAGGAATCGATTAACAGATTCATTTCCTTTAAGAGAGATTTGAAGGAGAGATTCGGAATAACCGCCTCGGTTGGAATCTCGGTAAATCCTATCATATCTAAAATCGCCAGCGATTACTCCAAGCCAAACGGATTCGTGGTGGTCAAAGACGGCATGGAAAGAGAGTTCCTGAATGAGATACCCGTAAAGGACGTTCCGGGAATCGGGAAGCACACGTTGATAAAACTAGAATCCATGGGATACAAGACGACAGGGGAGCTTCTGGAAGGGTTGGAGAAGTCCCCCATGGATCTTTACACAATGTTCGGAAATGCCTTCATGGGCTTTCTGCAGAGTCTCACAAAAAAAAGATTCTCCAGAAATGAGTTTTTCAAAGAAGAGAGGCCAAAATCCGTAGGCCATTCTATGACGCTTTCGGGCGATATAAGCGATTTCGATCTTATAGTGAGAGTAACAAACTTCCTGGCTGCCAGGGTAATCTACAGGATGGGAAGATACAAAATGGAAGGTTCCGGCGTCAGTTTCTTCTTTAGATACGCGGACAGAAGTTCCAAAGCCATTTCAAAGAAGCTGAACTTCACAATTTCCTCGATCAAAGATATGACAGAAATCACCCCGTGGCTGATCAGCTCAATCTGGAACGGAAAGGCCGTCAGGGCAATTGGAATCTCATGCTGGGCTCTTAAAGAAAAGAAGAATCAAAGGCAGCTCTCTCTGTTCGAAAAAGAAAAGGAACTGCTGGAAACCGTGCTACAAATAGAGAATAAATTCGGAGAATACGCCATATTTCCAGGGAATATACTATTCCTCCCCGAGATCAGGAAGCTTGAGAAACCTTCTGATCTCCATTACCAGGGCTTCTGCCGTCGCGAGGTTAGTTGCTAACGGCTTGTTATGAACATCACACACTCTTAGAAGGGCGCTCACATCCGGCTCATGGGGTTGGGCGGTGAGCGGGTCTCTCAAAAATATGACAAAATCAATCTCATCATTGGCAATGAGAGCGCCTATCTGGAGGTCACCACCCAGAGGGCCGGATTTGAATGAAGTGAGCTCCAATTTGACCTTCTCCCTGAGGATATTGCCCGTAGTGCTGGTTGCAAAAAGGGTGCACTCTCTGAAAACATCGACGTGCTCTCTGACGAACATTATTAGATCGATCTTTTTCTTGTCGTGCGCTATCAAAGCTACTCGTGGTTTTTCACTCATGGCTACCTCCGTCTTATGACAAGAAAATGATAACACATACCGACCGTCGGAACTCCAGGCATTCAGCCGAGGTGAATTGATCTGTCCCTTTCGTTCAACGAGATAACAATATACGGACAAGTCACTACGGACCCGGAATCTACTGTGCGGGGCGGATTCTTCAGGGTGAGTATATGCGTATACAAGAGCGGGGGCGAAACCGAAGAAATCTTTGACATTCGTTTCGATGAAAGAGAATCGAAAAGGGTATTCGCGGAAATCTACAGAGGCTGCTATCTGATTATCAGGGGCGAAATAAGAGTTAGAAAGAGCCTTCACGTAAAACTCAGGGACTTCACCGTGACAACAAGACCCTACGACAGAGATCTCGATATCGACATACCAAGAATACTGACGCGGATCAAGAGCGATTACTTCTGAAAAGTCTCGTAGTACTTGCCTCTAAGATCGGTGAAGATAGATCTGTCCACCACGGTCTTGAATTCGTCAACCTCCAAGAGAAGATACTCGTCACCGACTCTATCGGTTATCTTCACATACTCAATCTTCGGGAAGTAACCCTCTCTCTTGAGGAAAGAAATATGTATGTGCATGAGATTGGGAAGGTAGCCCCCGCCTCCGATAAGGCCAAGTACTCTGAGTCTCTGTTCGGACGGATCAATCATGTATATGCGCCTTTCATCTTCCGTGGTAACGGTCCATGTGAAGTTGGACGACTCGAGGAGACCACTGAAAAATTGCTCAGTAAGGTTGTTGATCAAATCAGTCTGATAACTCGATCTATATTGCTTCCAGGGCACGCCGTCAACAACACTGAAGGTGACTTCCTCCCTTGAGAGATATACAAGGGCAATTCCGCTCAGCTCCTCAGGCTCAAAAAACTCTACATAGACATCTTCGCCCCCGACCATAACGAGCCGAATCCTTAGCTTGAGATCTTCGTATTCTGAATCGGGGTTTTCTGTATCTACCAAATGGAAATGAACTCTTACAAGTGCGTCGATATCGCCGGAATCAACGACCTGTTGTATGAAAAGCGTCAGATCATCGTACTCATTAACTGAAGAGAATAAAGACCCTCCAACAAGCAGAGAGAATGCGACGGCCAAGACCACAGAAAGCTTCATCTTACTCACCTCTCGCGAGATTATAACATGCGAAGAGAGGCATAAAAATGATAAGATCAAATTGAGGGGTGATGATTTGAAGGTAGCGTTTCCCGCTCAGATGAGAGAAATCGACAAGAAGATAATAGAAGGAGGAGTGTCTTCGCTTCTTCTGATGGAAGAGGCTGCCCGCAGCGTTTTCGAAGAGATTCAAGGACGCGGAGTTAGCCGGGCAGTTGTCCTGTGTGGCGGAGGCAACAACGGCGGTGACGGGTACGGAGTGGCCAGGCTCCTTCTCGGCGACGGAACTGATGTTGCCGTTGTTCGATGTTACACTCCCGCGAGCGATGACTGCAAAAGGAATGCGGCGATTTATGCCTCTCTTGGAGGATCGGTTGCAACCCTGGAAGAAACTTCCGTTGTGGAGGGTCTGCTCGAAAGGGCCGACATAATAATCGATGCCGTTTTTGGAACTGGGTTTCATGGAGATCTGGAGGCAAACATCGCCAAGCTGTTCGAGTTTGTAAATCGGCTTGAAACGTATAGATTGGCCTTGGACATCCCTTCGGGAGTCTCCGGGTTCGACGGCAGTGTTTCAAACTCGTCGTTCAAGGCAGACAAAACCGTCACTTTCGGACTTGCAAAAGTTGGCCATTTTCTCTATCCCGGATGTAGCTTCTGTGGCGAGATTCGCGTTGAAAGCGCCGGCTTCCCAAAGATAATTATGAATTCTCTGGCCGATTCCGAAGTCATAGATGAAGAGATTGTCTTTTCCCTTCTTCCTGAAAGATCTCGTAACAGCTATAAGGGAAGCTACGGTTCAGTCCTAATTGCAGGTGGAAGTGAGGTCTACACGGGAGCTCCGTATCTCTCCGCTCTCGGCGCATTCAGATCCGGATGCGGGATGGTTTATACATACACCCCCGGTGGATCTGCGAGCGTTATACGGAACATTCTGCCGGAAGCAATTGCTCTTGTGAGCGACAACGACTTTCTCGGACCCGGCGACATCAATCACCTCTCAAAATTGATGGACAGAATAGACTGCGTCGTGGTCGGTCCAGGAATCGGAAGAAAAGAGGACAGTGTCGAATTTGTATTTCAGTTGTTGAAGAGTTTTCCCGACAAGAGCTTTGTTGTAGATGCCGACGGCCTTTTCGCCATCTCAAAGGATCTTTCAATCCTATCAAGGTCAATGGAGATTCTTCTAACCCCTCACCCGGGAGAGTTTGGCCGACTCAATGAAGGAAAAACAGATCTGCAGTCTTTCATGGAGTTTTGTGCAGGTCACGAAACACGCGCGATTCTGAAGGGCGCCTCTTCTGTTTTTTGTGACGCAAGCGGAAAGATATCTATCAACACAACGGGAAATACCGGCCTCGCGAAGGCGGGAAGCGGTGATCTCCTCTCAGGATCGATTGCCGGTTTTGCAGCCCAAACAGGCGATCTCGATAGATCTGCGATACTGGGAATGTACTTCATGGGCAGAGCAGCCGAGCTTTCAAGCGTTTCAGAGCCAAGTAATTCTGCCTCAAGAATTGCAGACTGCTTCTCACTTGTCTTTAAGCAGTTCGAGCGGAATGCGAAGGAGAAACTCCATGGAACTAGGGCATAATATATCTCAGCGACTCGAGCAGAAACTCGGCCTTTCTCTGAAGGCGCAGCAGGCCCTTAAACTACTTCAGCTCAGTTCACTTGAAATCTCTGCCGAACTCGAAGAGATAGTACAGGCAAATCCCCTTCTTGAAATCAAGAGAGAAGACTACGAACTTATAGAAGAAATCAAAGAAGGCAATAGAGAACCTGAAGACGAGGAAAATATCGAAGATGGAGATTATTACTCACTCCCTGCGAGCAACTCCATCTACATGAAACAGGAAAGCACGGATCGCGACGGCTGGGACTTCGACAGAATTGAAGCCCAACAGCCGACCTTCAGAGAGATACTGAGAGACTTTGCTTTCTATATACTCGACGATGATCTCTTCTGTCTCTTCGAGATACTTCTGGATAACATGGACGATTTCGGCATGATTACCTCAGACCTCGAGGCAATTGCCCGGGAAAATCACTGCCCCGTCGATGGACTTTCGACAGTCATTTCTGCCATGAGAGGCGGTGGCTTCGACGGAGTCTTTGCGTCGAATCGCGAAGAACTCGAAACTCTTATGGGGCCAGGACTCTTTCCTTCATCGGGGTACAGCGACGGAGACTATGTAAGATACGTTGAGCCGGACGTATATATCGAGTTTCTCGATGAAAAATTCATAGTCACCGTCAGGGATTACTCACTCGTCTTGAACGTTGATGAATCCTACGAAGAGATACTTGAAAGTGGTGAAAAGACGGCAAAGAAATACCTTGAAGATAAACTTGAAGAAGCAAAGTTCTATATTACCGCCCTTGAAAGAAGGAAGACGACGTTGATCACGATCGGTAATGAGATAGTGATGAGAAACGCACCCTTTCTACTGAAAACGAGCGATAAGATCAGGCCTCTTAAGATGAATTCTATTGCGGACAAGATAGGCGTAGTAGTCTCAACCGTCAGCCGCGCTGTGAAAGATAAGTTTGTTCAGACTCCCGTTGGAACTTTCCCGATCAGGTACTTTTTCGGCAACGTGCAGGAAAAGAAACAGGCTCTCGAAGTGATAGCCGAGATCGTAGGTGAAGACCCCGAGATTTCAGACGCGCAGCTTGTAATTGAACTCAAGAACAGAGATATACGCATCGCCAGGAGAACAGTGAACAAGTACAGAAACCAGCTTGGACTGGGAAAATCAAAATGACGACCAAGGCAGCTCTCTTTGTCGGCGGGGAATACATATCTTCTTCGGAATTCTACTCAAGAAAGTTGAAGGAGACTTATCTTGTGTCGGCCGCCGATTCGGGTGCAGAAATGCTCAGAAGTCTTGGAAGGCATCCCGATCTACTTGTCGGAGACATGGATTCGATAAGTGAGACGACTCTTGACTGGTGCAGAAGGAAAGGGTCTCTGATTATTATCTATCCGCCTGAAAAAGATGATACAGATACTCAGATCGCGCTTCAGGCCCTTGAGGAACGGGACATAGCGGAGGTGGAGATCTTCGGCGCCACAGGTCTGCGCCTCGATCACTTCATGGGCACTCTTGCTTCGATCTACGGTGCGCGGAACTCCTTGAAGGCGACGATAGTGGAGGATAGCGTAGAGATCGGAATGGTGTCCAAAGAGCTTATCTCCTCAGTAGAACCAGGTGAGACCTGGTCCCTGTTCCCCTTCGGAGGACAGCCGACCATGATCAGACTGAAGGGCTTCAAATACCCTTTGAGAGATGCCTTTCTCGAGTACGGGAACCCGCTTGGTGTTTCAAACGAGGCAAAAGAAAGAGAAGTACAGATTCTCTGCAAGGGAGGTACCGTTCTATACTTCAGATGGTTGAAAAAGCAGTAATAATTTCAGATACACACGGCTCTCCTGAGCCGGTGAAGAGAATACTCAAGAGAAACGGAGAAGACATTCTTATTGTTCACTGCGGAGACTACCTGTATCACGGCCCCAGAAATCCTCTTCCAGGTGACTATGATCCAGAAGAACTCGCTGCCCTTTTCAGACAGTATTCCCGAAGAATTGAAGGTGTGAGGGGAAATTGTGACAGCGAAATCGATCTGATGCAGATCGGCTTTGTTGACCTGCCTGAAGCGCGAACGCTCGTCATAAACGGTATCGAGCTCTTCATTTCACATGGCCATAAGGAGTTCGGTCTGCCCTTCGAAGAGGGAGTAATCATATCCGGCCACACTCACATCTCCCATCTCTCCAGAGAAGGGAAAATCATATTTCTGAACCCTGGCAGTCCCTCTATTCCCAAAGATGGAACCGGTGGATCCTACGCAATAATCGACTTCGTAAAAGGTGTCGTATGCCTCAAGAGCATAGAAGGGCTCGAACTCAAAGCGATGGCTCTTTAGGAGCGCCTGGTTTCCGTAAACATGTTGCTGAACCCATGATATAATAAGTATCTGGGTGATGAATATGGTTTTGAGATGGCATGGACATTCGTGTTTTTCGCTTGAGAGCGGTGAAAAGACTCTTTTGATCGACCCCTTCGACGAGGGTGTCGGTTATGACATGCCCCCGGTTGAACCGGATATTATTCTGGAATCCCATCAGCACCATGACCACAATGCTCATGATAGATTTGAGCAGGGATTCGCGCTGATAAACGAACCCGTCAGCAAGACTGTTCAAGGGTTCAAGATCGAAGGTCATTCAGTATTCCATGATGACGTACAGGGAAGGAAGCGAGGCAAAAACATAATTTTCGAAGTTACGACCCCGGACGGATTCAGAATCGTTCATTGCGGAGACCTCGGCCATAGACTTGATTTAGAGCTTCAAGATCTCCTTAGGGGTCCCGATGTTCTGCTTGTGCCTGTGGGCGGGTTCTTTACAATCGATGCGAAACAGGCAAGAGAGCTGACAAGAGATCTAGCTCCGTCGTACGTCATTCCGATGCATTTTAAAACAGAAGCCCTGGCCTTTGAGCTGGGGAAAGTTGAAGACTTTCTGTCTGGCGACCCGTTTGAACAGCTTGATGAGCTTAAGCTTGAAGAAAAGGCCAATGTGGGAACCAGGATAGTCGTCCTCAATTATCATTGATCGAGGGCATAATATGGATGAAAAGAGAATTGTATCTCTCCTTGGAATAGGAAGAAGAGCAAACAAGGTTGTGTTTGGCAAAGAGCAATTGAGAAGTTATTTGAGGCAGCCGTTTAAGAAGAAGTTTCTCATTCTGGCTTGCGATACCAGCGATTCGATAAAGGAAGACTGGATCAAGAGATGCAAGAGCCACGGGGCAAGCTGTATTCTCCTCAAAGAACACGACCGTGTCGCTCTGGGAAGGGCCATCGGCAAAGACAACATCTCTGCAGTGGCAGTTGCCGATAACGGCCTTGCAGACGAAATCTCAAAGATAATGACACAGGCGGGAGGTGACTGAGCTATGCCAAAAGCCAGAGTGTACGAACTTGCTAAGAGATTGAATATAACGGCAAGAGAGCTGCTGGATGAACTTGAGGAGCTCGGTGTTACCGTCAAGAACCATATGTCCGTTCTTGACGAGGAGACCGTAAATATTGTAGTTGGTCTCTACGAGGAAGAGAAAAAGGAACTTTTAAGGAAGGCCGAAAAGGCAAAAAACAAGATTCAGGAGAAAGAAGTCAAGAAGCTTGAAAAGAAATTGGTTTCCAAAGAGGAGCCACCGGCCGAGAAAAAAATTCCGGTTGAGCATAAAGTAAGAACCGTCAAGCTGAAGAGTAATGAATTCAAGCTCGACGTGCTCGCCAAGAAAATGAACGTTCCAATATCAAAGGTTATAAAGGATCAGTTCATGAACGGCATAATTCTTCGACCCGGACAGATTCTTTCGCTTGAAGATGCAGTGAATATCGCAAAGAACTATGAGTGGGAAGTAGAACTCGTTCACGAGGAAGAGATCAACCCCTTTGAGAGTATCTCGAGTTCTTATGCGGAATCTTACAAGGAAAGCTCAAGACTGGTCCAGAGGCCCCCGGTCGTCACGGTTATGGGGCACGTTGATCATGGGAAGACTACGCTTCTCGACAGAATTAGAAAGGCCAAGGTCGCCGAAGATGAAATCGGAGGCATTACCCAGACAATAGGTGCTTACCAGGTCGAGATAAGAAACAAGAAGATCACGTTCATTGATACGCCCGGGCACGAGGCATTCACCGAAATGAGAGCCCGCGGAGCTCAAGCAACGGATATCGTAGTTCTTGTTGTAGCGGCCGACGACGGTGTTATGCCGCAGACTATAGAGGCTTACAACCACGCGAAGACGGCAAATGTGCCCATAATAGTCGCGATAAACAAGGTGGACAAACCAAACGCAAACATAGACCTTACGAAGCAACAGCTCGCCTCCAAGCTGGGCCTCGTTCCTGAAGACTGGGGCGGGGACACTGTAACAGTTCCTGTATCTGCGAAAACAGGCAAGGGCGTTGAGGATGTTCTTGAGATGATCCTTCTTGTAGCCGAAGTAGCAGATGTTAAGTGCATTCCCGAAGGAAACGCAAGAGGAATCATTATTGACTCAAGATTGGACAAGGCCGTAGGTCCCCTGGCAACTCTCGTTGTAAAAGACGGAATCTTGAGACCTGGCGACTACGTTGTTGCCGGTTCTGCCTCAGGCAGAGTGAAGGCATTGATTAACGAATACGGGAAGCGAATCAAAGAAGCCAATCCTTCAGATCCTGTGCAGATTATTGGCTTCGACGAAGTTCCCGATGTCCACAGCATTGTGTACGCGGTTGAAAACCTTGACACTTCTCGATCGCTAGCCGAATATGCAAAGAATCAGGCTCAGAAAGAGAAGTCGGTCACGACCAGGCGTCACATTAGACTAGAAGAATTCCTCTCGATGACCGGAAACACTGATGAGAAGAAGGATCTGAAGCTGATACTGAAAGCCGATTCCTTCGGTACAGTCGAGGCTCTGAAGCAGGCCATGGCCAAGCTAGAGAATAACGACGTAAGGATTGAGGTCGTCCATTCTGGTATCGGCTCTGTAAACTCGAGTGACGTAATGCTTGCATCTGCCTCCGATGCCGTAATAATGGGCTTCAAAGTTAAACCCGACGCCCAGGCAAGAAAACAGGCAGAAGTAGAGGGAGTCCAGATCAAAGTCTACGAGATCATATTCAACCTTATAGACGACCTCAAGAAGGCTCTCGAAGGTCTCCTCGAACCAGAGGAAGTCGATGAAGTGATAGGCCACGGACACATAAAACAGTTGTTCAAAATAAGCAAAGTTGGAACTATCGCCGGTGTCCAGGTTGATGATGGGCACGTGCTGAAGAAGGGCAAGATGAGAGTTTACAGAAAGAACGAGGAAATCGCTGACGTTGCGATCGAAGTACTCAAGCATTACAAAGACGATGCGAGCAGGGTAGATGCCCCAAAGGAGTGCGGAATAAAGGCGCTCGGCTTCGATGATTTCCAGGAAGAGGATCAGCTTGAATTCCACAGCAAGAAGAGCGTAAAGAGAACAATAGATTTCACCGAATAGGTTACCTAATAGAAGAATGAGGTCCCTTAGCGGGGCCTTTTTTTTGGACGCGAGGACCGAGGTCGGGGGGTTGGGTGTCGCGGGTAGGAAAGAGCAAGAGAACCTGGTTGCATTGCGTCCCTGCACAATCTTCGCTGGCATTCCAATTCGGAGGACGGTGGACTGTTGACGGTTGACCTGAGAAGGCCTCCTGCCGAAGGCAGCCTTGCGTCCCGGCATGTTCTTAGCCGGCATTGCGACCTGGGCCGTTCTTGCCCAGCCTTGCGTCTATTGTTTTATTCTTCCATGAACCTGCAGACTGGCTTCAAATCATGATATTATCCTTCATGCTAGGTACTACACTCATTTGATCTAGAAAGCAAGAAGGGAAGTGAAGAGATGGAGATGCAGAAAGACGAGTTTTACAGACAATCTAAAAACCCCAAGAACCTACACATTCTCAACAAAATTGTGGATGCTGCTAGAGAAGACAGAAGGATCGTTTCAGTCATCTCTTACGGATCCTATACGAGAGAGGACTTTGACAAGTTTTCGGACATAGAGTTCTATATATTCATTAGGGACGATTCAGCCGACACCTTCAACGATGAGCAATGGCTTAGAGAGACTATTCCGGTGGAGTTCTACTTCACAAACTTTTACGGTGTCAAGACTGCGGTCTTTTCGAAGTTCTTCGTCAGAGGAGAGTTCCACTTCCACTCAGAAAGAGAAATCTCTGTCCTCGATAGCTGGAAGGGCGTTGTCCTTCCCGGAAGAGTAGAGAAAACGGTCCTTCTAGACAAATCCGGAGCATTCAGGAAGAAGATTGAAGAATTCTGCAAGACAAGACCCTTGATCGATGAAGAAGCTTCATTCAAGCAGAACTACCTGGAACTCGCAAATGGAATCATCATGGAGTGGGGAGTCCTCAGCAGAAAGGATCTTTTCAGGGCTGGCACACTACACAGCACGAATCTCCTCTTTCTCTCCAGACTCTTCTCTCTGTTACACAAGAAAACAGACCACCTGTATTCTCCCAGGCTTCTTGAGAGCTTTATGAGTGAAGGTGAGTACAGGAGCTTTTGCGAATGCTTCGCTACAATGAGTTTCGACTCTCTGAGAGCGGCTCTGGAGAAGATGGCGAAGCTTTCCGCAGAACTCACAAGAGAGAATAAGGACACTGATATTGTGAGAGCAAAGAAAGCGATTCTCGAAAGAGTTGTGGAGAGATCTTACAGACTTGAAGGCATCATCTCAGAAGATATGAAGGTATTGATGATAAAACACACGGGGAACGACGGCAGACCTGACGACTGGCTCTTTCCCGGTGGAGGAAAACTCCCCGGAGAATCTGATGAAACGGCAGTGAAAAGGGAGATTATGGAAGAAACCTGTCTGGATATCGAACCTCGGGGCATGATTGCCGAGATCGAGCTGCCGGAAGACGGATTGTACTACTCTGCGAAGATGTTCCACTTTGAGTATGATGGTTCTTCGGTTCCTTCTCCCGGATCGGAACCGGAAGATGAAAATGAAGTCTATTACACATTTTCCGAAGTGAAGTGGATCGATCTCAGCGATCTTTCACGGATCCCCGCTGAATACAGGAGCTTTCCCCACATGCCCGAAAGACTTGAAGCGATAAGAGAGCACTTGCTGAAACGCCTGAATCCATAGGAAAGAACGAGACTCCCCGAGGTCGCAAATATCTCTTGGGCAACTATTCGAAGATTACATAGTCCGAAAACTTGAGTCCGACAACTTGATCAATATCATATTTGGCAGTAGAAGGAGCTTCCACCCGGATCTCCTCTTTGCCAAGCACAATGCGGTAATCAAGTATGTTTCCCAGATAGACCTTTTTCCTGACTTTACCAGTCACGTGACCCTCCTGAGGAGATACAAGTTTCACGTTTTCCGGCCTTACTGCAAATACTCGCTGCATACCGGGAGAGAGTTGCTCAGGCCTGTAATTTATGTCAAAAGGAGTATCGTCATCTGCGTTGAGAAATCTAGCGTACAAACCGTCTCCTTTAGATATCAGTTCGATTCTCAAGAAGTTTATCAGCCCAATGAAGTCTGCGGCGAATTGATTCTCGGGCCTCTCATACAGCTCTCTTGGCGTCCCCAGCTGCTGAACAGTGGCCTCATGCAGTAGCAGGATCCTGTCTGACATTGCCATAGCTTCTGCCTGATCATGAGTCACGTAGATTATTGTGACTCCGATTCTTCTCTGAATGTCCTTGATCTCGAAGCGCATTTCCTCTCTCAGTTTGGCATCAAGATTGCTAAGCGGCTCGTCGAGAAGCATCACATCGGGTTCCATAATCAGCGCCCTTGCCAGCGCAACCCGCTGCTGCTGCCC
>DSBT01000060.1 GCA_011045915.1 Mesotoga infera | reverse complement strand
TTCAGAGATTAGTGGCTCTTAGCCCGCGAAGCGGAACTGGCCACGCGTAGCGTGACTGGCCGCACGAAGTGCGACTGGCCTGCGCCAGCAGACTGGCTTTTCTTCTCCTATTCTCGCAGCGAAACTCTCGACAACGCTCTTTCTCCGTTTTCTCAATTGCGTACAACGTCAGACTTCCAGTTGCACAGCGGATCTTCTGCCATGCATCTCGAATACTTCTAGCTCAGTCAAGATTGAAGTCGTGTCCACAGTTCTTGCAGAAGCGATTCTCCTTCTTATTCAGCATGTAGCAGAGGCTGCACTTCTTGTAACCGACAAGAGAAGAGCCGCAATTTGAACACTTGCTTGCTTTGTCCTCATTCTCCGCGCCGCATTCCGGGCACCTGGAATAACTTTTACTTTTTGTCTTCTGTATTCTTGCCTCTCTATCGGAAACAAAAGTGTAGTCATAGGTCATGTCTTCCTGCACTTCACGCGTGCTAACAGGTTCCTGCTCACTTACGGGACCGGAGAAACTCTTCGTTTTTGCCACATTGATTAGCATTCTACCCAGTGTTGTAGCGATGAAACCCAGCACTACGAATACAAAGACACTTCCGAATACTATGCTTAAATACGGTGCCAGAAAGATTTCCGCAAAGCTAAATATGATCAAACCTATACCAACCGCGTAGACTATTACACCTACTAACTTGATTATTGTCTTAACTGAATCATTAGAGCGGCTGTACATTTTATCACCGTCCTTTCAATTCTATTGTACAATGCAATTCTATTCGTTCAACTCATATCTAGCACAATCCCTTTTGCGAGTCGAACGGGAAATTGTAGAATTGATTGACAGAAATTCGGAAGGGAGCGAAAATTATGGAGATTTCCACCGTGCTATTGCTCTTGGCTCTTTTTTTTGGAGTAATTACGGTTCTCGTGATTTTTCTGAGGAGTTGAAAGAGCTTTCCTAAAAAGTGTATGAGTTTCCTAGCGCTTCTCTTTTGAAAAGGAGGCCACCTCACCTTCAGTTGCGTAAACAAGTTCCGACGGTCTTAACCATAATTGAAGACCTCGCTTACCGGCACTCATAGAAACACTGTCTTCATTCACTACATCGCTGTCGATAAGTATTCTCAAGTTCTTCTTCATTCCGAGAGGAGAGACTCCGCCTCTCACATAACCCGTAAGTGACAGGAGTCGTTCCGCAGGAACAGTCTCGATATTTCTGTCTCCGGTAACTTCAGGGAGTTTTTTCATGTCTATCTCTCTGTGTCCCCTCAAGCAACAGACAAAAACACCACTTCTGTCACCCTTCAAGACGATAGTTTTCACCGTTTGCGACACAGATAATCCCAGTTTCAACGCGACATTCTCTGCACCGAGATCGTTCTCATCGACTTCGTATTCCAGAACTTCGTATTTGATTCCAAGGCCGTCCAAAATTCTTGTCGCGTTCGTTCTGCGAGTTTTTTTGCCTTTCATGGATATCTCCGATCGGAGGGTCGCATTTTCTAACCGATAAGCTTTCTATGTAGTAGTTCCAAGCGCTTGTTGATATCTGCTGCAGAAAGCTCAGTAACAAGTTCGTCGAGATCTCCGTCCATTATGTACAGGAGTCTGTAGCTCGTGAAATTTATCCTGTGATCAGTTACTCTGTTCTGAGGATAGTTGTAGGTTCTTATCTTCTCACTCCTTTCCCCTGTGCCGATCTGTGTCCTTCTGGTCTCAGTTATCTCATTTTCGGCCTTCGAACTATACATTTCGTAGAGCCTGGCACGCAAAATCTCAAGAGCTCTTGCCTTATTCTGGTGCTGAGATCTCTCCTTCTGGACAGCGACAACAATTCCCGTCGGTTCATGGACTATCCTGACCGCTGAATCAGTCTTGTTAACGTGTTGGCCACCAGCACCAGAAGCTCTGTATGTGTCTATCCTGAGATCGGTCGGATCTATCTTCACTTCGGTTTCGCTTGCTTCAGGAAGTACAGCTACTGTTGCCGTAGAAGTGTGGATCCTTCCGCCTGATTCGGTTGAGGGAACTCTCTGAACTCTGTGGACCCCGCTTTCGTATTTCAGCTTGCTGAAAACACTCCTCCCCCTTATCTGGAAGATCATTTCCTTTAGTCCTCCGATATCCGTCTCATTCGAATCGATAATCTCTGATTTCCAGTTGTTTCGCTCGGCATATCTGTTGTACATACGAAATAGATCCGCGGCGAACAACGCAGCCTCCTCACCGCCGGTACCTGCCCTTATTTCGATTATTATGTTTCTTTCATCGGAAAGATCGGGAACTAAAAGTCCCTTAAGATTGAGCTCCTGCCTGGAAATGTTGCTTTCAAGATCGGAAACTGCTTTATCAATTTCCTCAAGCTCGCTTTCATCTGAAGAAGCCTTCATTTCGTGCCACTCCTCAAGCTCACTTTTCATTAAACTGATCTCACCGTAGAGATTAATGATCTCGGAGAGTTCCGAATGCTTCTTGCCATATTCCATGAGCTTTTCCGGGTCTGATGCAACTTCGGGCTTGGAAAGCTCCTTCTCGACTTCTTTGAAGCGTTCCTTGAAGACTTCCATTATCTTACCTAGATCCATCAAAAGGCCCTCCTGACCATTGCGTTCGCATCTCTTGCATAGTCCTGCAGCTGATCCTTATCAATAATTCCCTTCTTGAATGCATCCATTAGCGCATCATCAAAGGTGACCATCCCGAATTTTATTCCGGCTTGCATCATAGACTCTATCTGGTGGAATTTCTGCTCCCTGATAAGGTTCCTGATCGCCTGATTAACAACTAGAATCTCGAGAACCGCAATTCTTCCTTTGCCGTCTCTTCTTCTCAAGAGCCTCTGATAGACTACTGCCAGAAGGGTATTTGCAAGCTGCATGGCTATCTGATTCTGCTGATGAGGCGGGAAGACACCGACTATCCTTTCAGGAGTCGTTGCGGCCGAATTCGTATGAATAGTTGAAAAGACAAGATGACCAGTCTCGGCAGCTGTCATAGCCAGTTCCATAGTTTCACTGTCTCTCATTTCGCCGACAAGTATTACATCCGGGTCCTGTCTGAGAGCATATTTCAATCCATTGTAAAAGGATTTTGTGTCTGATCCAAGCTCTCTCTGGTGTATCAAGGCATTCTTCGGCTCAAAAACATACTCTACCGGATCCTCTATTGTGATCAGGTGAACATGCCTTGTACGATTTATGTTCTCAAGCATTGCAGCGAGAGTAGTCGATTTGCCGCTTCCTGTAGGACCTGCTACTAACACCAACCCCTTATCTGGCTTACAGAAATCTTTGAACAGTGCTGGATAACCGAGATCATCAAGCGTCTTGATTGTCTTTGGAATCAATCTCAAAGCAATAACCGGGAGCTTGTTGGAATAGAAGTAATTCCCTCTTACTCTTGAAGAACTAAATCCGAAAGAGAAGTCTATTTCCTTGCTATCTGAGTCCTGAAGCTTCACCTCAGATATCTCTTGAAGCTCCGTAGTAATCTTCTTCATCATTATTGTATCGGTCAACAACTTGTCCTGAATCAACTCTCCGTCAACCCTGTACATAACATTCCTTCCGGATGTCAAGTGTAAATCGCTCGCATTCATCTGTTCACCCTTGCTCAGGATTTCCATAATTAACATATGACCGCACCTCCCAGAACAGACAAGATTTTAACACACTGCGTCATTCGATAACTATGATAAGATGTAAGATTCTAGAGATAGTGATTATTCTCGTAGATCAGTCTGATTATTTTGCTGATCAATTCGGGAGGGATTTGAATGTTTTACGAACTTTATCTAAGATCATTCTTCGACGGCAATGGAGATGGGATAGGGGATCTTATCGGAGCCGAAAGAAAACTGGATTATCTTGCAAACCTCGGCATCGAAGGAATATGGCTGCTGCCTATTCTTCAGTCTCCATCTTATCACGGCTATAGCGTTACCGACTTCTTCAATGTGAATCCAATCTATGGAAATCTGAAGGAACTAAGGAGTTTTCTGTCTTCTGCGCATAAACTAGGCCTGAAGGTGATACTCGATCTTCCAATAAATCATACTTCTCCAAACCACGAATGGTTTCTGAAAGCGCTCGACGGTGATAAACCTTACAGAGATTGGTATCTCTTTCTCAAAAACGAAGAATGGTTAAAGGCAAGAAGACACTGGGACGGAGAAAAGGTATGGACTGACTACTCAGGCCAGTTGGCTTACACATTGTTTGGACCGGGAAGCCCCGATCTCAATTATGAATCCCCTTCTCTTTGGCA
>DSBT01000059.1 GCA_011045915.1 Mesotoga infera | reverse complement strand
TCTATAGACCATAGTACTATGGAATAAAAGTCCATGGATATCTTTGAGTTAACTATCATTGAATTGTTTTCATTCATCACAAACTGTGTTGTTTAATTCTTTCGTATTGAATTGATCTACTCCGCTTTCCCAATGTCTTGTTTCCTTTGCTTCTTAATATGAAATCAAGTCCTTTATTCATTGTTTGTGATGATTGCCTCACATATGGGGATATTTATCCATTCAAAACATGAGTGGTATGTGTGTCAATCTTCTGTGTTCTTTTTCTAGAAAGTGTTTAAGAATTCTCATGACAAGTTATGTATATACTGTAGTTTGTGATATACTTCCACTGAAAGCATAGATTTTGTGATGGAGGGTCTTCAGCATGGGGATTGTATTAACTGTTGCTAATAATAAAGGTGGAGTTGGAAAAACACTGGTGACTCTTGCCGTAGCAAGCACTATTACCTGGCTTCAGAAAAACGATGCAAGTGAACTTCCACAGAATATGCGCAAATTGCCTATACTTGTTGTTGACACTGACCCCCAGGCAAACACCACAGAAGCGCTTGGCATAGATCCTGTTGAAGTACCGGTGAACATTCTTGAGCTATATGAGAATCCCGCAGTGATTGAAACTACTAGTGGAGTATCTCTTCTACAAGCTTCTCCGAAGCACAAGAACATCGTGGTGATACCCTCCTCGATAAAACTTGAGAGTATCAGCAATACTCTGCCATCACAGATTGACGGAAGAACGCGGTTAAAGGACGCTATAGATCGGGTGAGAGATAACTACGCTCTGATAATTATTGACACCCCACCGTCGTTGGGAATTTTTACTCAAAATGCTGTTGTCGCGGCGGACAATATCCTTATTCCCCTGACTCTCACAAAACACGCCCTGCTGGGCGTAAGTAATATGCTCACGTTCTTGGTCACTGCGAAGAAGAGTCAGAATCCACGATTGAATGTGTTAGGACTCTTAGTTAACGCGTATGACAAGCGATATCGTCTCCAGACCTCATTATTGAAAGCAATTCAGAAGGAGTACGACAGCTTCTCGTTTAATACAATCATTCCTACTTCTTCTCGAATGGTGGAGAACATAGCCGCGCGTAGAAATCTTCTCCACAATATAGCTGTAGACCATAGAAATATTTTAATAGGCCTACTCGGAGAGTTATTTGCTCGTATCGACAATCCTGCTGTCTTCCACAAGGGATGAGTTCAATGACAGATAAAGCGAAGAAAAAGAAAGATACGATCTTAGAAGAGATTCTTCACTCGAGCGAAAACGTTAATCAAATTGGTGTTGAACAGGCGCGCCTACTATCAAAAGCCGAATCCTATGAAAAAGATGTGGCGTCCATTTGGGGAGTCCCCGAGTCTGCTGAAACTCCGGATTCTAAACCCGCCAATACAGATATTAAACCAAGTAAATCAAAAGAATCTGAGGATGATTCACAAAATGTATCTGATAAACAATCTATAGAAGATAGTTCTATGGAAGATACTACCATGGAAGTAACGTCTATGGATGTATCGTCCAGTATAGAAGAAACGGCTATAGAAGAAAGAACTATGGAACATACTTCCATAGAAGAAACTGCCAGAGAGGAACAACCGTCTATAGAAGATCATTCCATACATGAACACAAGTCCATAGAACAAAATTCCATAGATGACCCGTCCACTCTAACGATCGATTGGCAAATTGCCCTATATACATTAAGAAATTTCCCTGCATTTGTTCGAAGTCAAAATGAACTAAACCCGAATGAAAAAATAGTCTTAGAGCACATCTTTGATCGTGCGCTTCTGGAGGGGTCTCATATAGTTTCAATAACCAATAGCGATCTCGAGTCTCATCTCAACATCTCTTATAAGTGGGCTGGTAAAACAATACAATCTTTGGTCCACAAAAACTGGATTGACCACAAACTGTCGCTAAGCAAGAAGAAGAAGAGTAAAGCCTCTATTGAAAAGGCTCTTGATCATTTTATTAGAGCTGAATCGCTCAATATTCAAACTAAAGCACTTATCAGTCAGTTGTTTACTGGTGCTTCTATGGAAGAAAAGTCTATGGATCCCTATATGTATGTTCTGTTAGTTAGTAAGAATATATATAAACTAACTAACGAACAGAACATTGAGGCATCTATAGAAGAAAGTTCCATAGATGATAAATCAGTACGAGAACACTTACTCTATTTTTCATCGTACAGTTCTCTAAAGCTAATACTTGTTTTTGCTACTTTGAAAGGATTTGATATCCAACAAATGTCAAAGAAGTTCCTTTTTTATCTTTCAGAGATGTTTTCTGACAAGACTTACGGAGAAAAGATTCCTGCAAGAGCTCAGAAAGTCGAACAAGCAATTATTGAAGCAATAAATTATGCTGCCCCAAAAGCTAAAAAGAATAAATGGGGTTATTTGGAGAAAGCATTAAAAGATGGTTGGGCTTTGAATCTCACAATTGATGATCAGGATAAATGCCAGGAGGAGTCAAACACTTGTTCGCACCTCTGCGAGGATCCGCAAAAAGTTTCTTTGTTTGGTGTTCAAGATATTCTTGATTTGGTTAATGCCTTTCCCGCTCTTACTGAAGGAAAAGAGGTTAGTGCGAATAACATTGATAATGTTAGGAAAGAGATTATAGAGTTCTTCGTTTTTACCCCAACAATAGTGGAAGAGTTTTTAGCAAAAAATGGTTTTAAATCACGCAGACCTTCTGATGAGCTGCTAGGATGAATCAAGCTATTTCATTACAACACGTGTTGTTCTTAGAACATTACTGTTTACTAAGTTGACCTCTTCTTTTGCTATTAGTTTGTGAAAGTTGTGAATAGAGATTATTGATATTATTTATGTAATGCTTTCTAAATAACAATTGTAGCTGCTTACATGAATTAATTTTTCATCAATTATCTTCGATTGAATTGATAAAACGCCCCCATTGGGATAGATGTGTTGACGGTAACTGGAGTTCAAAAAAAAGGAATGCTTTTTGCTTTTTAGTATCTTTTTTGATTGTTCTGGCAGTTGTTTTTTTAAGAGCATCTACGGACTATGAGATTCTATTTCTGTCCTTTGTTCGCTTTACGTTATCTGTCCAATACCATCTGTTTCTATCTTTAAGAATGCTAATGTAATCCTTGCCTTTAATCATATAATTACCATCTGCGCCTATTATCCATTTGACCGAATCACTTTGAATTTCGCGCACGATACTCTCGCGCTGTTTGAAACCGCCAAGTAGTCTTGCCTGGGTAATTGCTAAAAATTCGTCTAACATGGCTGAAATTCTTATATCAGCCAATATCAAGGCATAATCTGCAACGTTGTCAAACAGATACTTGCGCGTCAAGGGCTGAAAAACATAGCTTCTAGGTAGGATGGTGCCATTAACCTTGGCATTTTCATTCTTTTGTATCATCTGTCCGAGGCTATCTTTCCATTGACGTAGATTGTGTTTAGTGGCCTTATCATCCATATACTCATCTTCACCTCGCGCGATTTTCCAGGCAAGGTCAAGGCCGGTAAAGTATTCTGAATCCCAATCTAGACTGAACTGCATTTTAAGACCAATAAAAGTACCAATTGTATTTTGGATATCTTCCTTTATATGGGCCTCGAAGTCCCTCTTATAAGCGTTTAAATTTGCGTCTGTTAGGTTAAATACTGAGTATTTGTACATTATCTATCCCTCCCTATAATTGGCAATTGACATACTAAATTTGGCCTGATTATGCGCCGCATATTTCGCATCAAACTTCACCTGCACCATAGCCAAGCTGCGCGCGCGAAAATTGGTTTAGTGAGCTGTCATATTGTTGGCTTACTACTTGTCGATTAGGCCAATACTCTTCTATGCATATATCCTGGTAACTACCAATAGTTATGTCTGCAATAGTATACTTAGCAACAGCTGTAGACGAGCTGCCTATATTGGGCGTAGCATTAGTACCAAGCGAAACTGCATGCAAAAATGTATAGTTGAAAAAAACGCTAGGAATATGCATACATCACCTGGTTTCGACTATACCGACGCATGAATTTCAGACAACCATAAATGCGACTTGCACCACTTGCAGTTTCGCGCATTCTGGCTATCACATCGTAATCGACCGGGCCTTCAAACCCAAGGTGTCTCCAAAGCTCATTCCCATCAAAATATATACAGCAACGATTACCGAGAAGTCGATAGTTCGCATTTGTAATTGAGTGACAATTAGCGACCGCAGCATTAGTACCAAGCATTTTATTCTGGTTTATGCCGTACATATTTGATAGTTGTAATGAATTCACCTGAAGGTCTTTCTCGCGTTTGAAGCCGTTATCGGTTCTGTTTGGAGTGTTTACGGTAACATAAATCTCGCTCACTTTAATAACACCATCATTCTCAAGTTCCTTGATAATGTAGCGCGCAGTTCTTTTGCTTATATTGAATTTCTTCGCGATGCTTTCACAGCTGATAGGAATTTTTAATCTGCAGATAGTACGCTTAACAAGCGCCTTAACGAATTTCTTGTAACTATCCAACTCAGATGCCGGTATATCTACAACAAAACCGCCGAACATCTTACGCTGGCTTGCTAGATAAACTTTGTCTCCAAAGATGCCCCGAACATACTTTGATTTAAGAAATCTTTTTGCCCAGTTCTCTTTGCTTCTCCATGCATTTGAGTCCACGAGTCTTGCCACCTTATATACATCGTCCAGAGTGCAGAAACCGTTCTTATGAAGGTTTATAAGAACGGTGAACATATATAGAAGTTTCATTACACGCTTTCCGAACGTTATATATGGGGCGGCTTTTAACAGAATTTCTCTCTCCTTTCTTATCTATATTATGTATCGTATTAATTATAACACATATATAGATATAACACGGGTTTTCTCAAGATTGACAGGGCACTTTTTTAAATAAATTTCTCTGTGGATTTCCTTTGTAGGAGCGTCTTTAGAATGAATCATAAATTGGCGCCTAGAAAGTCGCTGTACCAGAAATTGGTATAGCAAAAACTGATATAGCAGATTCTGATATATCAGAAATTGATATATCAAAAAAAGGTATACCGGAAGAAGGTATGCCTGAAGCAGGTATAGCAAAAAATAGGTATCCCTTGAACGAGTACAGCGTTGTTTGCAATGCAAATATGAATCCCCTATTATTTTGAAATAAATGTAACATTTGATACAGTTGAAATATATTTATCTAAATCAGATTATCAGTTGGATTATGGATCTGAGAATTGTTGTCTATTGGTTCGGGGAAGCCTTTTGGTGTAAATAACTATCACTTTGATAATTCGCAATAAATAGAGCAGTTTGTTAAGGAGGCCAAATAGTGAAACGATTTAGTTCTCTTTTTGTGATTCTCGTACTTCTCTTAATGCTAGCTGGATGTCCATCTATTCAGACTATGAAAGATTCTACCCTGAAGGCTTTATTGTTTAATTCTCTTTCCGTCCCTAATTTTGATCCAGAAATAACAGAATATACGATTGAGCTTCCCAGAGGAACAACTGAAGTACCTACGATAAGCACTGTTCCAAATATCGAAGGCGTAACAATCGAAGTGATTAACGCGGAAACGGTTCCTGGAACAACTACGATAATTGTAACTGCCCTAGACGGTGAAACTGTGACCACATATCATATATACTTCACTGTGCAGAAGAATAATGATTCTTCTCTGAAGGCTCTTGAATACAACGAGATGCCCGTTCCGGGATTTAAGAATGATAAATTAGACTACGAGGTTATCCTTCCAGCGGGATCTGCTTATTTGCCAACGATTTCAGCTACTGCAAATGACCCAAATGCAACTATCAATATAACGCAGGTTCTCGAGCTTCCCGCTACTGCTTTTATTACTGTAACTGCCGAGAATGGAGTTACAACCTCTACCTATTCAATCCACTTCATTCCTGAGTACTCTATAGCGGCAACTTCGAATCCATCGGATGGGGGAAACATAACAGGTAGTGGTAACTATCTGCATGGAACTCATATCAATCTGACAGCCACAGCTAATGAAGGCTACGAATTTATTGACTGGACAGCTAATGGAGTGCAGGTTAGCAAAAGTGCAAGTTATTCCTTTACCGCTAATGCAAATAGGGCTCTTGTAGCGAACTTCAAGTTGAAGACCTATATACTAACCACCATTGTATTTGGTCAGGGTACAGTGGACAAAACTCCGGACAATGCCACTTATTCTTATGGAGACGTTGTCCAACTGACCGCCTATCCTGAGCAGGGCTGGAACTTCACAGGCTGGAGCGGAGATATTAGCGGTTCTGTAAATCCCGCAATAATTATTATGGAAAAAAGCAAAACAGTTGGCGCAACCTTCGCTGCAAGTAAGTACACGATTACAGCAACGGCGGGGGACGGAGGCAGTATTAGACCATCTGGAATTGTGCTCGTTAATCATGGTGAGGACAAGACTTTTACTATAACACCGAACGAGGGCTATATTATTGGGGATCTCATAGTAGATGGGCAGTCAGTTGGTCCAGACAATTCATATACCTTCAATGACGTTTCTGAAGAGCATACCATTCATGCCATCTTCTGTTTAGTGACTCCAACAACATATATGGTAACCTTCAACGTGAAAGACAACCAGGGCTCGATTCAGGATGCGCGCATTGCTTTCAACGGTGAGTCAAAGAATACAGATTCCCTGGGTAGGGCGGTTTTTTCTGGAGTGCCTTCAGGTAACGCAACCTACACCGTTAGCAAAGAAGGGTACAACGATGCAAAAGACAATCTGAATGTTGACGGCGACAAGACAGTCGATGTTTTTCTTGTAAAGAAGACTTACACGCTCGCAATAACCTTGGTTGGACAAGGAGTTGTAACCAAGAATCCGGATAAACCCGCATACTCTCACGGCGAAGTAATCCAACTAACAGCCTTCCCTTTAGAAGGGTGTACTTTTGCTGGATGGAGCGGAGGCATATTAAGTTCAGAAAATCCTGTAAATATAACGATGAACGAAGATAAAAGCGTGACAGCAATTTTTGAAGATATTCCGCAGTATGTGTTGACGATTGAGAAGACTGGTAATGGAAAAGTTACTGCCGATCCTGCACCTAATGAAAGTGGAAAGTACACAACGGGAACAGAAGTGACATTGACAGCCGTAGCCGATGCAGGATGGCAATTTGTTAAGTGGGTAGTCGGTGAAGAAGAGAAAGCGAATCCAACAATAAAAGTCACTATGGATGCAGACCAAAGTGTTGAGGCGTTCTTCAAGGAAGTATTTATTCTTACTATTACGAAGACCGGTGAGGGAACCGTTGATCCAGCTGTGGGAGCTCATGAGTACGATGAAGTTACTGAGGTTGTTCTTACCGCAACTCCTGCACTTGGCTGGCATTTCATCAAGTGGGTTGTTGGTGGTACAAATGTTTTTGAGAATCCGACAACTGTTGTGATGACTTCTCATAAGACTGCGAACGCAGTATTTGCTGAAGAAGGACCGCCGGTTGGTCCTTTTCCAAAGATAACCAAGCTCAACTTTACGACAGACGACTTCATGGTTTTTCAGCCCTGTGCTGAAAACCTTAACATAAGGTTCCAGGTGGCAGTGAGCGATCCCGATGGTGATCTTGCGGCTGCTGAGTACACTGTTACCCACGTAGTTGAGGGACTTTCCTTCTCAGAAGAGATTCCTGAAGACAAATGGGGAGCTGCGCCTTGGGTTTACACTGTTTCCAACAACACATTGAAAGACAACATCGGCAATCCTATTCCAGGCGGAAAGTACAACATAACTGTAGCCGCGACTGACTCTGAGGGCAATTATGCGACTAGCACGATTCCTTTCTTTGTTAAGTACGAGCTTTCGAGCCTTGAAGATGCCTGGATAGTTGAGTCCGAAGACAGCCAGATAAAAGTTGTAGACGGTCTTTGCGTTGTTGGCGAAGGCGATCCAGCGACAATTGGAGCCACGATATTCTTTGACTCCAAGATAACTGTGAGAATCTACCTGGTTGAGACTTCAGACACAGGCACTCTCGATGAAATGCTGACCAAGGGAGTAATGATTAAAGAGAAGGCATTCATTTCTGATTCAGCGGTCACGGAAGATGTGGAAATAGAGCTTCCTGACCTCAAGCCACTTATGGATGCTGGAACAGAGTACAACCTTCTCGTACTACTCTTCACTCCCGAGTGTGGAGCTCTTGGATGCGTATCATGCGGAATCGAGGCTTACAAGCTTATCGATTGTGATTTCGTTGAGGATACCGACCCGTCTATAGGAGAGTTCACTATCACCCTTTCTGTAAATCCCATAGATGGTGGATCAGTTAGCGGTGGGGGTACATACAATTCAGGAGATGAAGTGACTGTTGTTGCTACTCCCAGTCAAGGAAAGTATTTTGTAAACTGGACGGAAGATGGAGTTGAAGTAAGCAAAGAGCCGGTCTACACATTTATTGCCATGAAGAACCGTAATCTTGTGGCCAATTTTGAAATGAATCACGCGCCGGAATTTGACAGACTTCTGCCGGCTAACGGTGCGGTGAATCAGCCAGTAGATTTGAAGCTCGAATGGAACGCTGTTGATCCAGATGGGTCACCCGTAACTTATGATGTTTACTTCGGATACTCTAGCGATAACCTTATTAAGGTCATGGATGGAACAACTCTTGAGGAGTATTATCCAGATGTGATTAAGGGATTTACCTTCTACTGGAAAGTTGTCGCTTCAAACGGATCGGTCACAACGGATTCTGGAGTAATTGCTTTCTCTACGATAGAAGAAGTTCTCGCAGACAAATCCGTACACATAATCGATAATCTACTGGATAAGCAACCTTCAGATCCAGCAACGATTGCAGTACAAGTACGAGGTATCGGGGTTGTAGCGGGGTCTGAATTAGAAATAGAAATAGATACAAACTACATGGAATTTCTGAATAGAGATGGTCATACCCTTAGCGAATTTCTTGCATCTAATCCCGAGGCAACATTTGCAGACTTCGAACCCTGGTGCGAATACAAAGCTATTAGTACGGATTTCCTGTCAATAATGAAACTTAAGGATACTACCGGGTCCACCGTTTATCTGAGTGGAGCCTACAAAAATTCTGCTGGGAAGAACATTGCCGATGGGAATCTCTGGTTTATCTACGTGAAGACAAAGGCTATAACAGGAAGGACTGCCGCAGTTTTCAGCAGTGTCTCATTTGTTGATACTGCTTTGGTTGAAATTCCGGTTGATTCAAGTGATCAGGGACTTTTCATTGTGAAGTAATACCGGACTTATGTTCGGTATTTTTGAGATTCAGACTGTTTCATAGGTTAGACAAGTATTCATAGTCAATAAATAGCGGAAAGCGAGTAGATAAGTGGCCAGGGGAGGTAGTTGGATGAAAAGGGCAATCAGATTTGTCGCCATTGGTTTGCTGGTTCTGTTAATTGGAGGTTGTTTCCATTTAGACCAGAAAGCAGTTAATTCTGAAGAGCTTTCCTTAATTCTGAATGAGGACGGCTCAATATCCATTAAGGCGCTGAAGGAACTTACGGGGATAGATGTGATAGTGGCAGCCTCTATCGAAGAAGAAGCAATAACAGTTGGCGATTCCCTCTTGAAGATAGTAACTCAAAGCGATGAAGGCACAACGAGAATAGCAATAGTTTCTACTTCATCAAACATAATGGAAGGGGAAGAGATAGCCAGAATAGACGGTAATTTCACTACCTTGAAAAACCTGGTGATATCTTCTTCTGCTAAATATCTTGAAATACCTTCGCCGAAACCTCAGGCAAAGCCTCCGTTCCCGGATGGTATAAGCATAGTAGACGGAAGCATAGACAAGGCTTCTGAAGGCTACTTTCTTGTCCACGCTGAAAACGTCAATGGATTCGCCGGAGTTGAGATCACCATAACTTACGATCCACAATACATAATCATAGACAAATCCAAGGGAGAACAGGGAGTAACTCCTCTAAACTCATTCGGAACGGGACTACTAATAGTTCAACACACAGAAAACAGTATTAAGATAACTACTGCTTTCAACTCGGCAAAGAGTGTCAATAGTGAATATATCTACCAGATACATTTCATGGCCAGTCTAGTAGAGGGAAAGACATTGATTGGACTCTCGGGAGAGCTACGCGATGCAAACACTGGAATGATTCAAACAACGTTTCATGATGGTGAAATTACTATAGGCGGTCCCAAACTGATTGGTGACTTTGATAATAGCAACAAGGTGGATCTTCCAGACTTCATATTGTTTGCCAGAAGCTATGGAAGCGTACTTGGAGGAGAAGGCGAATATATTGAAACATACGATATTGCGCCTGCGGAGGACAAATACCAGGGAGTATGGGCGGGAATATACGACAG
>DSBT01000058.1 GCA_011045915.1 Mesotoga infera | reverse complement strand
TTCCATCTTGCCCCAATCGACTGTGCACAGTCTTCGATTATCTTAACTCCGTATATCTCTCCTATGTTTTGGAGTCTCTCAAGATTCATAGACTGGCCAAAGAGATGAACCGGGATTATCGCTTTGATCTTTTCTCTATCGGGATGGGTTTGCAGCAGTTCTTCGACCTTGTCAAGGTCGATGTTGTAAGTTACCGGGTCGATATCCGCGAAAAGAGGGGTAGCACCGTTTCTGGTAATACAGCTGACGGTAGCGAAGAAGGTATAGGGAGTTGTAATTACATAGTCTCCTGGGCCTATTCCGAGAGCAGCCACGGCAATCAGGAGAGCATCTGATCCATTTGCAACTCCAATCGCATGCTTTACTCCAATTAGATCTGCTACGCCTTGTTCCAGCTCTCTTACAGCTTCACCTAGAATCACCCTTCCGCCCAGAAGCGCCTCGTCTATCTCCTGGAGAACCTCTTCTCTTAACTCGTTGTATTGCCTTGTCAAATCGAATAGTGGTATATGCATAGAACCTCCATGTTTCTGTCGAGAGGACGCCTGCACTTGGAGAACACGGAGCCGAGATTTCAAACGGATGAGGAGATTAGAATCACATTCTCCTTATTGGAAATCTACGCCGATAATTCGCCTCAGAAACGTAACTCTCGTCATCTCGCCCTCTCGAAAATGATTTTTCTCGTTACTCAAGCTGTTCCAGTTCAACTTTGCCTAACTTGGATATTGTGAATACCATTACGTTTTTCATTCCCTTTTCTTTTGCGTTCTTGACTATGTTGCTTGCATGTCTGAATGACGCGACGATCATCGCGGTTTCCTCATCGCTTTTTACTTCTTCTGGTGAAAACACATGAAGATCGTGGAATGTTCCGTTTTGCTTCGCTTGCGAATCGTCGATGAAACCGATAATCTTGACTCCTTCGGTTCTGAGGACATCTGCAAGAATGCCTCCGATAATCCCGGCGCCGTAAAGATAGAAGCTCTCATGTTCACTCTCTTTGATCGTGTCGAGAACCTCTCCAAATATCTCTCGCGATTCCGTGTAGAGCTTCGCCGCTTCTTTGAGGTAAAGAACAGTCAGATACTGCAGCCTGAATTTACCCGCTTCAGTCAGCTCGTACCGCATGTTCCTCCGGTTGTCGCCCTCTTTCTGAATTAGGTGGGAATCTTCGAAGTCTCTTATGTACTTGTTGACCATACTGGGAACGATACCGGCAATTCGGGCGAGCCTCTCCTGAGAGACGGAAGAACTCTCAGTCAGGGCCTTCAGAATACTCATCTCTCTGAAATTTGGAGACGGATTGAAAAATGAAAACTCGGAAAGATCCATAGTCGCTCCTTTATTATTCATTCACTGACCGAATTATAGCAATATGATCAGTCATAAGTCAAGTGGCAGATATAGAGAACAAGAGAGAACTTGCTTTGCTCATCAGAGGATGAGAACGGGTGATTGTGAGATAACGAGAGGAGCATTACTACGTACAGCGGTTCTCAGGAGCGAGATCCCGTGCAGAAACATCACGGGATGACCAAAGAGGCGCTCAGCAGGGCAACCTCAAGGGATAACATTCCTTCACGTAGCTGGCAATGCTACTGGTCAGGATCTTGTTCTTGAACAGAGAATGCTGGAGCGAGAAGACGCTTTGAGTCTGAGATGAAGCTTCGCTTAGAGAGAAACGCTTTTCGAGACTCATTAGATCA
>DSBT01000057.1 GCA_011045915.1 Mesotoga infera | reverse complement strand
TCATTGGGGTGATTTGAAAGCAGAAGACCAAGGTTGAATCTTACGGCCTTGTTCACTCTTTCAGAATTCGTCTTAATCTTCATTCCATCAGCGACCTGAGTTGCGCATGCGGGCGAGAGATTACGAGCTCCCTCAACCTCGACGACACAGACCCTGCATGATCCAACAACAGAGAGGGCAGGGTGATAACAGAGCGTTGGAATATCCATTCCAACTTCACGGCAAGCCTCAAGAATACTCTGATCCTCTTTCACGGAATAGTCCTTGCCGTTAATGGTAATTGTCACGGGCACCGAACAGCACCTCCATTCGAAATCTTCAGTTATTGAGAGAGAAGAAACTAGATTGTGATTTTTCTATCAAGTAGATTCTAGCATATTGATCGCCCCTTATGCCAGGTATTAGGTTAAAATTTACCCACAGGGAAACAAATGAAAGGCAACATGGTTAGACGTGTTAAACAGTATGCGAGTCTCCGACTAACGATTGTGAGGAGTTCTCACTAAAGGTATTCAGAACCCATTCCATTTGGGCATAGAACAGGAATAAGATTATAATAGACTTGATTACTATTATGGTCTCTATGGAGGTTTTGCGGTATGAGAAAATGGTTCTTCTGGGCGTTGTTGATGGTCGTGGTAGCAGTCGTATTTGCCATCAGATTGCTTCCTAATATGCTTAACAAACCCCCTGTAATGAGCATTCCAGACATGATAATCAACGAGGGTGACATTCTTTCTATAGATCTACACGATTACTCAAGTGACGAAAAGATGGCATCTCTCACCTACAGAAAGTTAGCGGGCCCTGGAGAAATCAGGGAGACATTCTATACATTCTCGCCGAGTTATCAGCAGTCTGGAAAACACACTGTGACGATTTCGGTTGCTGACCAGAAAGAGCAAACTGCCGAATCCACATTTGTCATTACCGTTAGGGAAGTGAATCGTCCACCAGTGCTATCAGTGCCGGAACAGGTAATTGCGCACAACGAAACCGTTTCCATAGATCTTGATGAGTTCGCAGAAGATCCAGATTTGGATCCTCTTACGTACAGAATCTCTTCAGGCAGCGGTCAGATAATTGGCAGCATTTACACGTACAAACCGGACTTTGCAACAAGAACAGAGGAGAGTATAACCATAACAGTTCTTGACGGTCGCGGAGGAAATGATGATTCAACATTCTTGATATTGAATAAGGCGTTCATTACAACTCCATCAACACCATCAGCTGACTCCACAACAATCGAGTCAGCAACAGCAGTCACCATTACTCCCGAAGGAACAGACGCTTCTTCGCGATTAGTAACAGCTGAAACAAGAAATCTCCCACCGGTGTCGAGCATCCCTGATCAGACTCTGGACCAGGGCAATACACTCGTTCTGGATCTCCGAACCTTCATAAGGGATCCAGAAAATGATCCAATTTCGATAAGAATTAGTTCGGGCCCTGGTGAGGTAGAGAGATCACTCTATTCATATACAAGTACCGAGAATGACTCAGGCATAAAGACCGTTGTTCTACAGATTTCGGACGGTCTAAATACGGTTGAAGATAGCTTTCAAATCAGTATCGCCACTAGAAACAGAGCACCGGTAGCTTCGAACATTCCCGAGAGAACGATTGAAGTGAATGAACAACTTACGCTTAACCTTGGCAGTTACTTCTCAGATCCTGACGGAGACGTACTTTCATACCAGCTTGTCAGCGGTTCCGGAAGAATCGCCGGTAGTCAGTATACTTTTCAATCATCTGATCCAGGAAGATACTCAGCAACTATCAGAGCCTCCGATGGAAAGGGCGGTTCGGTAGACAGAACAGTGATCTTCAATGTAAGTCAAACAAATAACCCACCTGTGATTTCAATTCTCCCGAGGAGGATTTCTGAGGGAGAAAGGCTGACGATTAACCTTTCAGATCACGCTTCCGATCCAGATAATGACCCGCTTAGCTACTCACTCGTTTCGGGTCCGGGAACAATTCAGGGAAGAACTTACACTTTTGACGCAGACTATGGCAGCGCGGGAAGCTACGAAGCGGTTATTTCAGTGAGCGATGGAAAGGGCGGATCGGCAAGAGCAACGGTAAGAATTGATGTCAGAGAGAGCAATAGACCCCCTGTTTTGAACATACCAGGGTTCACGATAGCAGAAGGTTCTAGACTTGTTGTTGATCTGAATGAATACTCATCTGATCCGGACAATGACAATCTATCATTTGAGATCGTTCAGGGAATGGGAACGATCGAAGGAAGCAGGCTGATAATTGAACCTGGGTACGAGGATTACGGCTTCTACACAATCGTCGTAAGCGCATCAGACGGTAAAGGAGGTACGGCAAATGCTTCTTTTGACCTGCTCGTTACGGATACGAACAGGCAGCCCGAATTCAATATTCCAGATCAAACCACAATACTCTCAAGGACTCTTCGGCTAGACTTGAGACAGTTCAGCAGCGACCCCGACGGAGACTATCTTAGATACGAACTGATCTATGGACCGGGAGTGTTAACCGGAAGCATATACTCCTTCATTCCTGAAGAACTGGGATCGAATACCGTAATGCTGAGCGCCAATGACCTCAAGGGAGGAGAAGCAACAGCCACTTTCACAATAACCGTGAGATAACCATAATAGGATAATGTCAGCTAAGACCGGCATTACCCCGTTTACAATAATTAAAGTCAAATAGGAGGCTCAATAGCCATTTAGCTTTGCTTTCCGCATCTTTCCTTTTGTTTCCTACCATAGTATGCTATAATTGTATGTGACAGCAGGGGGGAAACGAAAAACAGGAGGTTTACCGTATGATAGCAAAGGACTTGAAAAGAATAGGTTCAGATGCCAAGAGGGGACTTGAACTGGAGACGGACAAGAAGCTTAATCTGATTGAAGTAACTTTCGAAAACGAAGACATGAAAAACTAGGTTGTTCACTCTGGTTCTGCCTGGATAAACGATCCATTTAGAGATCGAACTGACGGCTGCGAATGCAGCCGCGTTTTTAAGTCGAGAAGAAGGAATTGCTCATTAGCTCTTTGGCTGCACCACAACCTCCTTCATTCTTCGAATTCGATTGTTGTATAATGATTGAGAAAGAATATCATTTGAAGTAAGGGGGTCAGTCATGAGAGTATCGCAACGCGGAATTGCTATGCCGGCGTCTCCGATAAGAAAACTAGTGCCATTTGCGCAGCAAGCTAAGGATAGAGGTGTCAATGTATATCATCTGAATATTGGTCAGCCTGACATTCAAACTCCAGGGGTATTTTACGATTATATCAGTAAGCTTTTCAGTTCAGTAGTCTCTTATTCTCCATCAGACGGTATCAAGGAACTCAAAGAGGCCTTTTCGAGTTACTTTCGCTCCTGGGACATCGACATTTCGTCAGATGAACTGCTTGTTACATCGGGGGGGAGTGAAGCTATACAATTCGCCCTTGCAGCAGTTGCCGACCCTGGCGATGATATTATGCTGATCGAACCATTCTACGCCAACTACAGAGGGTTCGCAAATATTCTAGGACTAAATGTAAGGGCTACTACATCCAACGTTTCGAACGGCTACAGACTTCCAGATGACGAAGAAATGCAGAAAGCTCTGACACCGAAAACAAGAGCGATTCTTTTTTCGAATCCTTCCAATCCCACAGGCGTGGTATATACGGAGGAGGAATTAACGAGACTGATAAGATTCGCCAGAAAGAACAATCTATTCGTTATCTGCGATGAAGTATATAGAGAAATCGTATTTGATGGCATCATGCCATCGTCGATAATGACGATAGATTCAGGACAGGACATCATTGTCGTAGACAGCATCTCAAAGAGATTCAGCAGCTGCGGTGCTAGGATTGGTTGCGTGGCAACGAAGAACAAGGAGCTCTACAGGACAATCATGAAGTTCGCTCAGGCCAGGCTTTCACCGCCGACAATCGCTCAGTTCGGAACAATAGGTCTTCTTACCCTGGGAAAGGAATATACAGATTCAGTGCAAAAAGAGTACGGACATAGAAGAGACGTGGTTTTTGAAGAACTCAGCAAAATTGAAGGAATTGAAATGAAGAAACCCTCGGGCGCATTCTATATTTCCGTCAAGCTTCCCGTTGAAAACGCCGAAGAATTCGTCAAGTGGATGCTTACTGACTTTTCTTACAACGGTAGCACTGTAATGGTTGCCCCATTGGAGGGGTTCTACGCAACTGGAGGCATAGGGACAAAAGAAGTCCGGATTGCTTATGTCCTCTCATCGGAGAAGATGAAAACCGCCATTGAAATACTTGCGAAGGGTCTCAAGGAGTATGGACGCTGATCGAAATCACAAGTAACCCTTGTTCTAATCTGGATGTGTTGTACTGTCCGTCATTAATGTAGGGGTAACCGTCGATTATCTTGACTCACTATTCCTCATTATGTGTTGTACCCTGGTTTTCGTCAAGGATCAGCGTGCGATGACATATCTGCGTGAGTATCGATAGATTATGAACCATTTACGAAGACCTGAACCCCGGGTCTTTTGGACATTGTGAAACGAGATAACTATTCCTTTGGAATCTATGTGCCAGTGATTCGTTAATGAGACGTTTGCTACGAATCTCTGAATAACAGGTTCTGCTATTAGCGATTCTGAACAATGGGGGTGGCAAATTGAAAAGATACAATGCAGTTTACGCTCAATCGGGGGGAGTCACATCTGTCATCAACGCATCAGCTTACGGAGCAATCGTTGCAGCACTCGCAGCTAAAGAGATCGACAGAATTTTAGCCGGTGTGAACGGAATCAAAGGAATCCTAAATGAAGATCTGTTCGACTTGACTGAAGAAAAACTCAGTGAGATCGACAAAATTCCGTATACTCCAGGCGCGATTTTCGGTTCCTGCAGGACGAAAATTGAGAGCGATGACGATTTTGAAAGACTGTTCAAGGTTTTTGATGCTCATTCGATTCGATACTTCTTCTATAATGGGGGAAACGATTCAATGGATACGGCTCATAAAATCAGTGAGAGGGCCGATGAGATGGGGTTTCCACTGAGGGTAATCGGAATCCCTAAGACTGTTGATAACGATCTTCTGGAAACAGATCATTGTCCTGGTTATGGCTCAGCGGCAAGATTTACTGCGATATCTATTATGGAAGCAACTAGAGACTTGAAATCTATGTACAGCGATTCGACGAAGGTCTTCATAATGGAGTCAATGGGGCGTCACACTGGCTGGCTAGCTGCGTCCGGTTCACTTGCAGGGACTGACAAATTTCACGGTCCCCAGATTATTCTACTTCCCGAGGTTCCGTTCGACGAAGAATCTTTCATTGCAAGGGTAGAAGACGTGATAATGAAAGAAGGATACTGCTCTATTGTAGCTTCAGAAGCGCTGAAACGACCGGATGGTTCGTATATCTCTACTGCGGGTTACTATGACGCATTTGGGAATGTGCAACTCGGCAAGATAGGTCAGTATCTTGAGAGAGCAATCAGAGAAGCCCTAAAATGCAAAGTACATGTCGCTCTACCTGACTACTTACAGAGGTCGTCAAGGCACGTTGCTAGCTTAATCGACTGGCAAGAAGCTGTAGAGGTTGGAGCTCTTGCTGTTCGAGAAGCTGTAAATGGCGATAGCGGAATAATGATTTCCATCCGCCGACTCAGCGGCAAACCTTATCTTAAGGAATACACAAAAGCTAGTTTGGCCAAGGTGGCAAATGGAACAAAAGGTCTTCCCTCAAATTTCATCTCCGAAGATGGGTTTTATGTTACCGAAGAGTTCAAGTCGTATGCTCTTCCACTTATTCAAGGGGAAGCACCGAATCTCTACCTACACGGCCTCCCGATGTACGAAAACCTTCAAAGAATGAGAGCGGAAAAACTCCTGTGACTATGGAATCCCTGTCCCGACAATGATCGGGACGGGATCCGTTTATCAGGTTAAATCTGCAAAGAGCTGAAGATACTGATAGAGGTGCCTGGTAATAAGAAAGTCCTTTTTAACAATCTCGAATCCCTTTTCACCCATTTCTATTGCAAGACTTGGATTTTCAAGTATCTTTCGAGTACACTCAACAGTCTCTTCCACACTGTCCACAAGATACCCGTTTATTCCATGATGTACCTGAAGAGGAATTCCGCCCACATTACCTCCAACAACAGGTGTCTTCTTCCACATAGCCTCGCTCATAGTAAGAGCGAACCCCTCTCGAAGCGATTTCTGAATAACTACTTTGCTGACTCTCTGAGCTGCATTCACCTCTATATCACCAATTCCCTGGAAGTTCGACAAAACCTTGACATCGTAATCCAAACCGACATACCTCAGCAAATCTTCGTAGATTTTCCATCCCTCAGGATCATCTGAAGCCATAGATCCAATTAGAAGAAGCTTAAGATCCACAAACCTCTTCTTCAACTCTCTATAAGCATCGACAACCCCCATCGGGTCCTTCCAGGGATCGAATCTAGATACTTGAGTGATTACTGGCTCCTTATTCCCAATTCCCAGCTTTTTCAATGCTTGTTCCATCTCAGCATCGGAAAGCTCTCTGTTCTTATTGCTCAACGGATCAATTGAAGGTGGAATCTCATAGATTCTGTCGATTGAAATTCCCTCCTTCGCGTAGCTCTTGAGAGTAAAGATTCCTGCATCATACTGAGATAGGAAGGCATTCATATAGTTCCAGAAGATCTGATTGGGAGAAGATGTATCTATATGACACCTCCAGACCAGTCTGGAGTTTCCGAAGTCTGCAAAGGCTGGCAGACCAACGGGCTGCGGGTCGTGGATGACAACAATATCGTATTCGTCTGCTTTGATGAAGCGAGCGTTCTCATCTTCAACGCTTTCGAAGAGTCTCTTGTCTTCATTAGAAAGATAATCTTCCTTTCCCTGAAGAGCATTGTGCATTCTCTTGCTCAGGTCGAAGAAATGCGAAGGCGCATCGATTACCTTCCAGTCAACCTTTAGCCCACAATCTTTCATGAGGGGAATCAAAGTATGAAGAATCTCCGCTACTCCACCACCGAAAGAAGTCGCGTTTACATGCAGTACCCTTAGTCCACTAAGATTTCTGGAAAGCTTATGAATACTATCAACCAAACTCTTCTCAGCAAAAGGTTCATAATCTGTCAGTTTCTTTTTCATCACTTGCGCAATCTTCATTTCACACCTTCTCTTACTTGATTAAGGGAGCCGCTGGCCCCAAGAAGGGACCAGCCACCCTGAGCAAAAAACAGTCTAGAATCCCCAGACAACCTCGAATCCAGTCATATCTTCGAGGTCTAGAGCGAGCTCTTCAAGAGCGTTCTGTGCATCTGCGGTTCCGGAGAGGATACTGTGAACGGCCTTGAAAAACAGAGTAGATACTTCATTATATCGCGGAGCCGTTGCTGTTGACGGTCTTGCAACAGCGTTCGTAAAGACGTAATACAGTGAACCGAAGAATGGATTCGCTTCAAGCACTTCGTAATCTGCATAAAGAGCTTCAATCGTAGGGTTGAAGGAACCTTCAACAGCTCTCATCTTCTGCATCTCGTAACCGGCCATAAACAATGCGAAATCCGCAGCAATTTCAGGATTGTTACTGTACTTGCTGACTGAAAGCTGCCATCCGCCGAGCGTAGCGGCCCCATTCCCACTCTTCCCGGCAGGAAGAGGAGAAACATCGAACTTGCCAGCGACGGCGCTGTCCTCGCCCTTACTTAGGCTATAAGCATACGGCCAATTTCTCATAAAGGCAGCGTTTCCAGTTTGCCAAACCGCTCTGGCATCTTCCTCAGCGAAAGTCAGGACTCCACTCGGAGAGATGGTTCCAACCCAACCAGCCACCTTTTCAAGAATCTCGACCGCGTTGGCGTTTGCTAGTGTGATCTTCTTATCAGGGCTAATAATTGTTCCTGCATCGTTTGATGCAAGCCATTCAAGAGCATCACATGTCAAACCTTCATATGCGTTGCCCTGCCAAACAAATCCCCAGAAGTCAGGATTTGTCTTCCTTTCTCCTTCCTGGATGATCTTCGCTGCTTCTTCTAACTCGTCCCACGTAGTCGGCGGGTTAAGCCCATACTTCTCAAGAAGATCAGTTCGATAGTATAGAAGACCCGCATCTGTGAACCATGGTATGGCAACGAGTTTCCCATCGACAGTGTTGTTTTCAACAATTGCAGGGAAATGCATAGATACAACCTTGTCGGCGTTGTACTCGTAAAGATCCACAAAATGCTGCGCAAGATCGCCCGGCCAAATAACGTCTACCTGATAGACATCAATCTCGGGGCTTCTCGCTTCCAGAAATTGGAGATAGAGCCCGAGCCTGTCCTGAACCATGTCTGGTGTGTCCAGTACTCTCACAGTCACATCGGGATGAATTTCCATATATCTTTCCGCTGCTTTCTTCGTCAGCTCAAGCTCCTGACCAACCGCACCAGCCGCAACCGTAATAACGGTCTCTGAAACTGCAACCAGGGCGAATAACGCTACCATAAGTGTCAACAGAACTTTTTTCATACTTACCCCTCCTTTAAACAATCTTTTGAAGCGTCATCTTGTCCGCAAAAAGCTAATCACATTCTAGAACCCTTCTCAGATCACCTCCTGTTATCATCAGACCACCTACTGTGTCTCTTGTCGAATAGTTATAGACAGTCTTAGCCCTTCACTGCTCCAGCAGTCAAACCCTGCACAATTCTTCTCTGAAAAATGAAAACAAGAGCAACTACAGGAACTGTAACTATTACGGCTCCGGCCATGATCTCCCCAAAAGGCACTTGTCTTGAAACCGATCCGGTGAACAGAGAGATGGCGACCGGAATCGTTCTTGCTTCTGGTGCAATAGTCGTAAAAGTGAGGGCAAAAATATACTCATTCCATGCTGCTATGAAAGCAAGCAAACCGGCCGTGACAAGTGCAGGCGCAGTCAAAGGCAGCAATATCATGTAGAAAGTCTGGAAAGGTGTAGCACCATCAACCCATGCTGACTGCATAATCTCCGTCGGTAGCTCTTTGAAGAACGCGGTAAGGACCCACGTTGTGAAGGGCAACGTGAATATCATATATGAGAGAATCAGGCTCAATCTGGCTCCTAGGTTGAGTGTTGTAATCACAGCATACAATCCAGAAAGTACCGTAATCTGAGGAAACATGGTGAGAGACAGAATTAGATACAAAGTAAGCCTCTTTCCTTTGAACCTTAGCTTGCCCATTGCATAAGCTGCAAAAGATCCTACCCCCAGTGCCAGGACTGTAGTAAGGCCCGCAACAATAGTACTGTTCCATAATGCTCTGACAAAGGTTCCATCGTTGAAAATTGCGACATAATTCTGAATCGTTGGAGAGAACTTCCCATCCCTGTCAACGGGTAAAAGAGTTGCCGGAGTCATCTGAAGCTGAGCCTCGGACTTCAGAGATGAATTCACTGCCCAGTAGAAGGGGAAGAGCATGTAGAAGAAGATGAATATGACAAGTATCCAGAACGCAATCTTCCCAACAAGCCAGAGCGATCTATTCTGCTTCATTCTTTATCAACTCCCATAAGCCTCATGTACATCACTGCAAAGATTCCGATTAGAAAGAAGATGATAACACCTATTGCAGAGGCAAGACCCATATTCCTGTTGCCAATCAACTGGTAGTAGTTATATGAAGCCATTGAATACATTCGGTTTCCCATAAGTACCTGGAAAACATCGAACACTCTCAGTGCATCAAGTGTTCTGAAAATAAGTGCAACTGCAAGCGTAGGTTTGAGAAGCGGCATTGTGATGGCGAAGAATTGTCTCATTCTATTTGCTCCATCAACTCTTCCGGCTTCGTATAGCTCTTTCGGGATAAGTTGTAGACCTGCAAGAATCAGGAGCGCCATAAAGGGAGTCGTCTTCCAGACGTCAACAGCAATTAGAGTTGGCATTTGGAGAGTCGGCATACTCAGGAATGATAGCCCTCCATCACCCCAACCAAACCTGCTCAGGAGCATATTGAAGAGGCCTGCCCTGGTAGGCTGAAGCATCCACTCCCATATCCTCGCTGAGACAACTGTTATTACGGCCCATGGAACCAGCATGGTTGCCCTCATAATGCCTTTCCCCTTGAAATTGCTGTTTACTACCAGCGCAATTCCCAGTCCCAGAAGAGTCTCTAGAAAGACAGAGATGACCGAGAAGACCAACGTATTCCATATAGCTTTCATAAACTCGGGGTCTCTCGCACCCACTACATAACGACGTCCGAAGAATGAGAACTGAAACCACTCTCTGTATCTTACGGGACTTCTGGGCAGAACTCTTATTGCTCTTTCGTACATAGTCTTTCCTGTTGACTCGTCGACCAAGGGATCTCCTGTCGTTTCATCAACAATCGGCGGCAGCTCTTGAATCGTGAGCCCGAGAAGATTCTTGTAGTTTTCAAGACCGATGAACTTCGGTGCTTCGTCAGTTCCTGAAGCAAAGACCTTGTCAGTAAGGCTAGTGTAGAAGACCTGAAATAGGGGATAAAAAGCAACAGCCGCCAAGATCAACAGAGCGGGAACGAGCAGTTTGTAAGCAGTTCTCTGTTCCTTCTGGGCTAGAGTCAGCTTATCTTTCCTGGCCATAAATCCTCCTCATGACTGGGGATATAAAATCAGGCCGTTCTCCTGCGCTTCAATCTTGGCAGGAACTTCACCGGCTGAATGTATTGCCCCGGAGCTTCTATCTTCTGTACTATTAATTCTGCCGTCTTTCTTCCCATGTCTTCCATCGGCTGTTCGATTGTAGTTAGACCCGCTCTTTCGGTCCAGCTTTGATTGTCATAACCGATGAGAAAGAAATCTTTACCTGGTATCTTCTTCAAGGCCGAAGCCGTCTGAAGCACCTCAAGGGCGAAATTGTCTGCCAACGCGAATATTCCAGGTTTTTCGTGTTCACTAAGTATCTTGGCAATCTTCTCATGGGCAGTTTCGAAGAAGAACGATGTGTACACGAGCTTCTCCTGATTGAACTCGTAATCCTTGTTCTCTAGAATGGCCGTAAAGCCCTCTATCCTTTTCTCAAAATTCTCTGTTGCGAGAATCGGGTTTTCTTCCTCAAAAGAGATAACGAAGAAATCACTCGAACCGCACTCTATAAGTAACTCCGCAGCCATCTTGCCTCCCATGACGTTATCCAGGTAAACACAATCAAATTCCTCTGACTGTGCTTCAAAGAGTACAATGTTGCTTCCGAAATCTATGTAGTCCTTTGACAAGAACTCCGTGTTCATTGTACAGATTACCGCCCCATCAGATTCCTCCAGCAAGGAGGAATCATTCTTCAGTCTGTTCAATCTTCTGTCAGAGAACACAGGATATATAACCATTTCGTAATTCATCATATCCAGAAAGTCATCAAACGATTTCATAACTCTCCAGTGAAACTCGGTCCTCACCTCGGGCATCAAGAAGAGAATTCTTCTGGTCCTTCCCCCCGCCAGCGTCCTCGCCATCTGGTTCGGCTGGTATCCAAGTTTTTCGATGGCCCCAACTACTTTGATTCTCGTTGTTTCCTTAACAGAACCGCCATTCAAAACCCTAGAAACGGTACCGGTTCCAACACCAGAAAGAGATGCGACATCTTTTATAGTGGGCTTTTTCAAGCAACTCGCTCCTCAATTTCGCGTAATAATGGAATCGTTTCCATTATAACAATATGATTAATGAAGTCAAAGCAAACCTAGAATTGATTTGAAGTCATTTGAAGTAAATACTGAAGTTAAGAGACGATAAGGGGCGGTTTTCTCTAGATTACTTCCATTATTATTAGATTACTCTTTCACACTCACACATGGATCGATCGTTTCATTTTCCAGGTGACTGATTCGACTTTGTTTCTCACGAGTACAGAACGACTGGATACTAAGTGTCTATTTCCTTTCTAAGCAATTAGTGCGCCTATTCCTATTATTCCCTTTCCGCCATGAACAAGAATTCCAGAGGACAACTCTCCCGTTAAGAGAGTCTCTGAGAGAGAAGAGATCCTTATTCTTGCCCACTCAACAAGGGATATGGTGTCTCTTTCGTTGCAGGAATGATACAGTGCCAGACAAAGGACTTTCTTACCCTTCACCGCAAACATTAGTCGATCCACCATCTTCTCAACTGCTTTCTTCATGCCTCGTGCCTTTCCTGAAAGCGTGAAGACCCCATTGCTGCTAATCGTGCCAATAGGTTTCACATTCAAAATCTCACCTACTGAACCTTCAAGCCTGCCAATTCTTCCGCTCTGCTTCAGGTACTTAAGCGTCGGTAAGACAAAGAAGACGATATTCTTCGTTCCAGCTCTGCTTCTGAGATCAGCGGAAATATCTTTTAGTGAGTCTCCCATTTCTTTCATGACAATAGCCTTGTAAACTAGCATTGCAATCCCACCCGAAAGAGAGAGGGAATCAACATATTCAATAGCCACCGATTCATGAGTGCTGGCGAACTGCTCACCTGTTGTCTTGAATAAATTGTGAGTACCGCTGAGTCCGCTTGAAAGATTCACGACAAGAAGTTCATCATACCCTCTTGAATACATTGTCTCAAAGGCTTCTAAAACATCACCTGGACTGGGCAGTGATGTTCTGGCGAAATTGTTCTCCAGATAATCGGCAATTTCGGCTCTGCTAATCTCGACACCTTCGCGAAAGGATTTTTCACCAAGGACTACCATTACTGGAACAACACATACGTCATCTCTTTCAGCTATCTCCACAGGAAGATCAACTACTGAATCACAGATAATTCCCAGCATAATTTACTTCCTCCTCGTCAACAACTGTGTTTCTTTGCAGGCCAAGATTTACTTTGCCATCTGAAGAGAATATTCTCGACTCAATGATGTCTCCGGGTTTCAAGTACCTTCCGCTTTCCTCCTGCTCTTTAATAAACAGCTCCCATTTCTTCGACTCTGAAAGAAGATTTCTGAGCCTAGCGCGAAATCCCTTTTTGTGACTCAGGGCAGTCCCCTTGGGAGTACCGGTAAGAATTACATCTCCCGGCTCGAGATCGGAGAAACGACTCAATTCCGAAAGTGTCTCATGAGGTTTGTAAATCATATTTGAAGTCGAAGCGCTCTGCTTAACTACCCCATTTACCTTCAGTTCAACTGTGAGATTTTCTATGTACTTCATATCTTCACCATCGACGATCGCCATGAATGGCCCTAACGGGCAGAATGAACGGTAACTCTTCCCCTTGAAGAATTGGCTTTGAGGTAATTGAATGTCCCTTGCCGATATGTCGTTTCCAATAATTATCCCGCCAACATACTCGTGCAGCCTAGAGGAATCAACCTCTATCTTTCGGTTCACAGGCGCCTTAATGACCAGGCCAAGCTCGATTTCGTAATCAAGAAGGCGAACTCCCATCGGCCTAACAATAGGTGAACCGGGGCTGACAATCGATGCCGATGATTTGTTGAAAAACATATTGTACTTTTTGTCTTCTTCTCTTATTCCTGTGTCCAGAAGATGATCCAGGTAATTCTTTCCCTGGCATATAACCCTGCAAGGTTTGGTAATCGGCGAAAGTACTTCAAGATCTGAAAGGTCAAAAGCTGCATCTGACAAAAGATCTTCGATATTGTCTGGACTCTCAGTTACTGTTCTCAAGAAGGCCCCCGTCGAATTCAAATCTACATCAACGGGTTTCACAAAACCCATCTCGACCATTCCCCAGAAATCCTTCTGTTTGTGACGCCTGAATCTTCCAACATGTACTATCAAAAGCCGCCCTCCTCAATTTATTATACCTGTTGTTCCATTCAAATGTCTTTCATTTTCTCTTGCAGACGATTCCAGAATCTGGATTCCAACTCTCAGACCCACATCGTTCTTTTCGAGAGAAAGCAAATTCGCGCTATGCTAGAATTGATTCGAGGTGATTGAATGAGAAAGCCAGAATCTGGAAGCTCGGTACTTCTTTATTGTGATGAAGAGTCAACATCTCTTGTTCGGAGTTCCTTGAATAATGTCACTGTTATTGATTGTATTGGAATGGAGAATTGCACTTTGAGAGAGATCCTGAATAAGGAATCTGTCAGTCAGAATGGCAAAGTAAATAGAAATGGAGAATTCCTATGTTATGCGATCTTCAACGGCTTTGATAATAGTACTATTGGAAGCACAATCAATGAGATACGTCGGCTCTTGCGGAAGGAATGTGTATTCGCTACCACGACGGAATCAAATCTGAACTGGAAGCTGGAAGACCTGCTGGCAGAACTGACCGAAGAACATGACTACTTCAAGAAGGCGAGGCGAGTTGAGCTTGGAGAATAATACTTTCCGTAAACTGCAAGCCCTTTCAAAAGTGGAAATTGTAAACCTTTTGAATCTGATCTTTTCAGACTATGTATTGAGAATGCACTGGACTCTCGAGAGCTTCGAAAAAGATGTAAGAGAGAACAATATATCTCTCTCAGATTCATTCGTCGCAACTATAGAGGGAAAAAATGCTGGAGCAGTATTGCTGAGCTTCAGAGAGAAGAGAGCAAGAATTGATCTGATGGGAGTTACTCCATCTTTCAGAAGAGAGGGAGTTGGCTTCAGGTTGGTTGATGAAGCAGTAAGAATTGCCAAGTGGAAAGGTTGTGAACAAATAGTCCTTGAAGTTCCACAAAAGGACAAGAGAGCGATCAGCTTCTACGAGAAGTTCGGATTCAGACAAAAGCGCGGGCTTATAACTTTCTTCATCAGAAAACCTGGAGCAAAGGGTTTCTCACTCAGAGACTCGGATTCAGGAAGAATAATAGAATGTGCTCTTGTTGTGAAGGACAGATTCAAGCGAAATCCTGAGTGGGAAAGAGAACCCACGGGATTCAGTCATCTCGAGCAATATAGCTTTGACTCAGTCGTCAATGAAGAAGGAAAAGAAATCGCCTACTGCATTTGGCAGGAAAGGGATTCAGTATTCTATGTTAGGGATGCTGGACCGACTAAAGGCTTTTCCTTCAAGGAGACCATAGGTGGGCTATGCGGTATCGCAAAAGATAGAGGTCTCACCCCCTTGTTTCCTACGGTGCCGGAAGAAGATCCCCTGTTTCTGGAAGCCCAATCTTTTGAACCCGAGATCCTCCTCAAGCAGAGCGAGATGACTTTCAGAATACACTAAATACCTCAGTAAGCGCTGGTCTGTCTCATGTATCCTAGAAGGTATTCGACCATCTTAAATCCATCTTGAGGTGATTTGCTTATCAAGTTCTGAACGAGTCTATTTCTGTCCACTAGTATGTACTCCGATTTTCCTCTGGCAATCACGGTTGCATGCCATTTGCTATTCGAGAGAACCTGAACCTCGCCAATGGAATTTGGGGATCTGAGAGAAAAAAGTACTGAATCCTCGTCGCCGCGTTTTTTCAGAAGAATCATCTCTCCCCTCAGAAGGAAGATAGCACTTCCACACTTTCTGCCCTCTTCAACCACGATTTGATCTGAAGACGCTTTTCGGACTCTTCGTGAATCTGCTCTCAATATCCTGAAGAGATCTGCGCTGTAATCTGGACCCTTGTATAGAAGTTTGAAGCCAGACTCGGAAAGGCCCATGTTGCATACAAAGAATCTTGCAATCTTGGAAATCTCATCTTCTTCGCTTTCCAGAATCCCCATTACTGTTGACAAAGCTTCTTCTAAAATGCTGTTTAAAAAGCAGCTAACCGAATAGAACAGCTTCACCGGTCTCGATAGAGGAGAGTTCTTGTACTGATCGAGATAACTCTTCAGAACCTCCTGAGCGGCCGGATAATCCTTCCTCTCAATTAGCTTTATGCCTTTCCTGTAAAGAGATTTCTCACCAAAAAGCAGAGGGGGATACTCCCTAAGCCAATGTTGCTTCCTGGAGATAATTGTAGAAATCAGCTCATCAAGATCACAGGCCTTTTTTCGGGGATAAAGCTTCAGCTCTTCTTCAACATCAAGGAAAAACCTTTCAAGTCTTGAAGGTTTTGAAACCAGATATTCTTTCAACTCATCTTTGTCGCCAACAAGAATTGAAGAATCACCAACGGACAGAAGATCTCCGCTGTGCTCTCCACCAACAATAGAAAGTGGGTCAGCGAGATCTCCTTCCATGTAAACCCTATCTTCAGAATCTGATCCCTTGAGGATGAGACCGCCAGACGATACTATGTAGTAAGCATCGGCCTTTTCACCACAGGCGGCGAGCTTGGTATCACCCTCTAAAACAATCTCCTTTATGACCCTTCATCACCTTTCACTCTTCCCAGAGTTTCAGTTCCTTCAGTCCTTCCTTGACTATTTTGCGTGTGTCCCTGGAAATGACAAGTTCCTCGTTTGTAGGGATTACGAAAACTCCGACTCTTGAATCTTCGGTAGAAATAACTATTTCCTTCCCTCTAACTTTGTTCTTTTCCTCATCTATCGTCACACCAAGATATCCGAGGTACTTATTAATAATATTGGCTCTCAGGTATGGGCTGTTTTCTCCCACTCCTGCCGTAAAGACTATTGCGTCGACTCCGTTCATCGCAGCCACGTATGCTCCAATATACTTTGCCAATCTGTACTCATAGACGTCATGAGCCCGCTTGCATACTGGTTCGTTCTTAATCGCCAGCTCCTCTATATCCCTCATGTCACTAAACTGCCTGTCTGTAAGTCCATACATACCGCTTTCCTTATTCAGCAGACTGTTGACTTCTCCTGCTGACAGACCTTCTTGCTCCTGCAAGAAAGGAACGATTGCGGGATCTATGTCTCCGGACCGGGTCCCCATAACCAGTCCTTCCAGAGGTGTGAAGCCCATTGAGGTATCCACAGATCTACCGTTCTTTACTGCTGCGACAGACGCACCATTACCTATGTGGGCGGTAATTATCTTAAGAGATTTCAACGGTTTGCCAAGTAATGAAGCGGCCCTTTCTGCAACATATCTGTGACTTGTGCCGTGGAAACCATATCTTCTTATCTTGTATTTTCTATAGAGCTCATAGGGTAATGCATATAAATATGATGATTCTGGCATGGACTGATGAAACGCAGTATCGAAAACTCCGACATGAGGGACCGACGGGAGCATCTTCTTCGCCGCCACAATTCCTTCGATATTCGCTGGATTATGAAGAGGGGCAAGGAAATTGTTCGCCTCGATTTCCCTTACAACTTCATCGTCAATGAGAACCGAAGAAGCGAATCTTTCTCCGCCATGAACGACACGATGGCCAACTGCCTCAATTTCATCTATGTTCTTCACAACACCTGTATCTTCAGCCTGCAATACATTGATTATTAGTTCCAGCCCTTCAGTGTGATCGGCAATATCCTTCTCAAACTCAAATTTCTTGTCGCCTTTTTTGTGGGATAGTTTTGACCCAGATATGCCAATCCTTTCAAGCAATCCTTTGGCCATTACTTTTTCACTTGCGGCATCAAGAAGCTGGTACTTGATTGAGGACGAGCCGCAGTTGATTACAAGAATCTTCATTTGACACCCCCGTCTATGCTTTATTAGAACAACCTAGAAGTCTCAACCTGGCTTTTATCACATTCTTTACTAATTCTTTCGGTGTCTTGAAGTATTTCCTCGGATCGAATTCCCCGGGGTTTTTTGCAAGAAACTCTCTTAATGAAGCGATGAAGGCCATTCTCAAATCTGTATCAGTATTTACTTTGTTTATTCCAAACCTCACAGATTCAGCCAGAATCTCTCCCGGCACACCTTTGGCCCCTTTGAAATCGGCCCCGTATTCTTCGGCGAGGTTCTTTACCTCTTCAGGAACACTGGAAGCCCCATGAAGAACAAGCGGAAGACCAGTTAACTCCTTCACTTTCTTGAGCCTTTCAAAGTCAAGTCTTGCTTCTCCTTTGAACTTGAAGGCACCGTGGCTCGTACCAATAGCCGGTGCAAGAAAATCTACTTTGGTCTCTTCGACAAAGCATTTTGCCTCATCCGGGTCAACCAGTGCTGCCTCATGAGATTCGACCACAACGTTGTCTTCTATTCCAACCAACCTGCCCAGTTCCGCTTCAACTGATACCCCCAGACTATGCGCGATCTCTACTATCTTCTTAGTCTCATTTACATTCTTTTCAAAAGGATACTCCGAAGCATCAATCATTACTGATGAATAACCAGACTGAATTGCCGCCATAAGAATGTCGAAGTTCTTTCCATGGTCAACATGAAGTGAAACAGGAATTTCCACAGTATCGGCATAGCCTTTCACCATTGAAACAAATAATCTAGCACCAAGTTTGGCGTCCCCATTTCCGGCGTACTTAATTGCTCCTTCAGAGGTTTCAATTATCACTGGAGAACGCTCTTCAACTCCGGCATCAACAATTGCCTGAAGAAACTCAAGGTTGTTAATATTCAGAGCTGGCACTGCATAAAATCCCTTATTTGCTTTCTCCAGTATTTCCTTGGTGTTTACATACGGCATTTTTTTCCCTCCAATCTCGTTTCAGCATCTACATTTCATCAAGATTATACCAGCTCAAATCCACTAAGTTCTATTCCAACGCCCGTTTTCCTCGTAAACGTAACCTCTCAACTGCAGATTTGTTAGTTCAACAATCAGATCCTTGCTTGATAAATCTGTTCTCAATAGGAGTTCTTCGAAAGTAAGAGAACCGTCTCCCAGGACTTCTAGAACTTGTGAGTCTATCCTTTCTTTAGAAAGCTCACGCAAGACTAACTCGGGAAACTCTTCCAATATGTCTTTGCATTCCGAAACTAGTTTCGCTCCGTTCTTGATCAGCCAGTTGGTTCCTTCTGAGTTTCTCCTACTTATGTCGCCCGGAACAGCGAACACATCTCTTCCGTTCTCGAGAGCAAGCCTTGCTGTTATCAAAGAACCGCTTCTCAGAGTAGCCTGCACTACAAAGACCGCTCTGGCTAGACCGGCAATGATTCTATTCCTCCTTGGGAAGTTATGCTTCAGCGGGGGAGTTCCAGGAAGATACTCTGAAAGGACACAGCCTCTTTCCATCACCGATCTTATAAGCTGTCTGTTGGTTGCAGGATAAGCGATATCGATCCCCGTTCCAAGTATCCCCACTGTTGAACCGCTGCCTTCGAGAGCTCCAAGATGAGCCTGTGCATCGATTCCGACGGCGAGACCACTGACTATTGTAATGCCGGTTTCGGAAAGTGATCTGGAGTATTCCTTTGCAATAGAGACACCGTACCTGTCTGCTTTTCTGGAACCCACAACTGCGAGAATACTTTGCGAGTTGAGGAGTGAAAGCTCTCCTTCAAAGAACAGAACCGCAGGCGGTTCAAATATGTTTCTCAGGGAATCGGGATATTGTTCGTCATTGAAAGTGATGAATTTCTTGTATTTCGAAATGGTTTTGGCTACTGAAGGGAAATTCTTGCAGTAATTCTTCAGTTTGCTTCTGTTGAGATCTATTTGCGAATGGAATAGTTGAGAACTACTAAGTCCCGCGCTCTCTATCTTGCACATCTCAGAAGGGACGAAATCACCAGAAAGAGCTATTGCAGCGTATTCTGTTCTTTCCATTACAGAATGAAGGCACTTAAGTCCTCATCGGCAGCTATCTCACCGATTTTGTCATTAACATACTTCCCGTCGATAATGAGTTCTTCAGGAACTTCAGGTGCATTGAATGAAGTCTCCTCAAGGACTTTCTCAACTACCGTGTAAAGCCTTCTCGCTCCAATGTTTTCGATCTTCTCATTTAGGTTGTAAGAAACCCTGGCTATCTCTCTCAAACCGTCCTCTTCAAAGACTACTCTTACCCCTTCGGTTTCCAGTAACGCAGCATACTGCTTTGTTATAGCATTCTTAGGTTCGACTAGGATCCTCAAAAAATCCTTCTGAGTAAGGGCGTCAAGCTCAACCCTTATCGGAAACCTCCCCTGAAACTCCGGAATCAAATCAGACGGCTTTGCAGTATGGAAGGCTCCAGCCGCAATGAATAGTATGTAATCAGTTCTTATCTGCCCGTGTTTGGTAGTGACAGTCGTTCCTTCAATAATCGGAAGAAGATCTCTTTGAACGCCTTCCCTTGAGACATCAGGTCCGTGAGAACCACTTCTAAAGGTGATCTTGTCAATTTCGTCTACAAAAACTATTCCGCGATTCTGCACTCTTTCAATCGCTTCAGCCACAACTTTATCCATATCAAGAAGTTTCTCCGCTTCCAAAGGCAGAAGAGTTTTTCTCGCATCGGCGATTCTCATCCTACGCCTTTTTGTCTTTTTCGGTACCATTCCTCCCAGAACTCCCGACATGTCGATTCCCATATCCTCCATTCCAGGAATCATTATCATTGGTTGACTATGGTCTTCGACTTCGATCTCAATTTCCAGTTCTTCGAGATCTCCACTTCTCAGACGTTCTCTGTAGTCTTCCCTGCGGTTTCTTATTCTGTCTATTTCTTCCTGGCTGGGTTTTGGCTGCTGCTGGCCCTGGAAAAGCTCAAGAATGTTCTTTGCTCCACTTCCCTTATTCTGTGGACCGGGAACAAGAGACTCGAGGATTCTTTCTTCTACTTGATAAGTTGCCTTACCTTCAACCTCACTCATCTTTTCCTGCTTAACCATGTTGACGCCAACTTCAACGAGTTCCCTTATTATCGACTCAACATTTTTTCCCACGTAACCCACTTCAGTGAATCTAGTTGCCTCAACTTTGGTAAAAGGAGAACCAGTGAGTTCTGCCAGCCTTCTTGCTATCTCGGTCTTTCCTACTCCCGTGGGACCCATCATAAGTATGTTCTTTGGTATTACGTCTCTTTTCATCTCTTCTGGAAGTTTCTGCCTTCTAATTCTATTTCTCATCGCCACAGCAACTGCTCTTTTGGCCTTTTCCTGTCCGACTATGTATTTGTCGAGTTCCTCGACTATTCTTTTCGGAGTCAGGTCGTCCAGTTCTTCTCTGTTCATTGCTTTTCTCCTCCAAGTGTTTCCAGAGTGAATTTCGTATTTGTATAAATACAGATTTCGCTGGCAATCTCCATCGCTCTAGTCGCTATCTCTTCCGCCTCGAGACTACTGTGTCTTATTAATGCCCTTGCAGCTGCGAGGGCATAAGAACCGCCGGATCCTATCGCAAGGACATCTCCATCTGGTTCTATCACTTCCCCGTTACCTGATACCAGAAGAATGCTTTCCTTGTCGGCAACCAAAAGAAGTGCCTGAAGATTTCTGAGGACCTTGTTTGTCCTCCACTCTTTGGCCAGGTTTACGGCCGCTCTTTTGAGATTAGCGTTGACCTCTCTCAGTTTCTCTTCAAATTTCTCAAAAAGGGTCATTGCATCGGCCACAGAACCTGCAAAACCTGCCAGAACCGAACCGTCGCCAAGTTTTCTGACCTTTCTGGCTGTTCCTTTCATAACGGTATCTCCGATCGTGATCTGACCATCTCCAACCATAACCGTCTTCTCATTCTTTCTCAGAACAAGTATTGTCGTTCCGTGAATGTCCTGCATGACTACCTCCTGTTCCTTCTTTCGGCTACCTCAACCACTCCGCCGACAACGTCTTCGAAAGTCATTCCCATGGCCCTTGCAGACATTGGGAGATCGCTCAAGTCGGTCATTCCGGGCATAGTATTTACTTCAAGAAAGTAAAACGTGTCTTCCCTGAGTATACCGTCAATCCTCGAAAGATCACGGCAGCCCAGAAGTTTGTAGATAGCAACCGACTTATCGATAATCGCTTTTTGAACACTCTCTTCTAAAGGAGCAGGCACAACAAAGTCTGTAAATCCCTCTGTATACTTGGCTTCATAATCGTAGAAACGCTTCTTGGGTCTGATCTCAAGAATCGGAAGCACTACAGGACCATCTATAGAATCGATTACCGATACTGTTACTTCTCTGCCTGAGATATATTCTTCTAGAAGTAGAGAATCGTAAGTAACTAACAATTCTTCAATTCTGTTCTCTAGAATCGAATGATCGTCACAGATGTAAACCCCTATGCTGGATCCCTCTCTCACAGGCTTTATAACGCAGGGGAATATCTCCCACCCCTCGACATCTCTAACACTTTCAACTCTCTTCCATACTGGCAATTCGGCAGTTCCGTCGACCAGTCTGTAGGTAATCTCCTTATCAAAGCAAATCGCGCTCGTTCTTGAGTCGGAGCCAGTATAAGGAAGATCCGCAAGTTCCAACATGCCCTGAATAGTTCCGTCTTCGCCAAACTTCCCGTGGAGGGCGAGGAAAAAGAGATCGGTCTTCAATTTAAGGAGATCAGCAATAGTATCTCTCTTAAGATCAAACGGCAGAACCTCAATCTCTAACCTTTCGAGAGACTTAGCAATATTCATTCCACTCTTGATTGATACATCCCTCTCGTTTGAAAAGCCGCCGTAGACAACCGCAACTTTCCTGGTCATGAACCTTCCTCCACTTCAAACTCTTTCTTGCACTTCGCACAGTAATGGACCTCTTTTCCTCCCCGCTTGATCTTGAGGAAAAGATGAGAATCACAGATTTCGCATTTCTCTTTCGTGGGCTCATTCCAGTAACGCTCTCCACATTCGGAGCACTTGTAGTAATTCTTACCTTTCTTGCTACGTAGCTTCTCGACCACCCCTCCGCACCTGGGACATGGAGCGTCTATACTCACATTTCTCGTGTACTTGCATTTCGGGTAAGCCGAGCATGCGATAAACTCACCGTACCTGCCCTTTCTCTTAACAAGAGCGGAACCGCATTCCGGGCATTTCTCATCTATCTCCACTTCCATTTTCTGATTGGCTGCAACGTCCTTTAACAAGACTTTCCCGTCTATCACACAGGTGAAAGAGGTCATATCAACGGATTCGTTCTTATCACATGATTGACACTTCAAATACCCGCCGTATCTTCCGAAGACTATCCTGAAATTTCCGCCACAAGAGCATTCTCTGTCTGTCGGAAATTCAATTTTAAGCTCACCTTTCTTGATCTTTTTGTCAATCTGATCAAGGTCCGTCTTGAAGCCACCATAAAAGCCCTGGACAACATCCTGCCACTTTTTGGAGCCGTTTTCCACATCGTCAAGTTCTTCCTCCATGTTTGCGGTGAAATTCATGTCGACGACATCAGGAAAATAATCATTGAGAAACTCATTTACAATCGAACCTAGTAATGTTGGCCTTAGCTCTCTGGATTGTCGAAGCACGTACTTTCTATCTAGCAATGTCGAGATTATTGTCGCGTAAGTTGAAGGACGACCGATTCCTCTCTTCTCTAGTTCTTTTACTAGGGAAGCTTCACTGAATCTGGAGGGCGGCCTGGTCGTATCTTCCTCGAACTCGATCTTGGAAGGCTTTATTTCTTCACCCTTCTTGTAGTCGCGGCCAATCTCACTCTTCGATGATCTAGAGATAATTCTTTCAAAGCCATCGAACAGCCTACGTTCACCGGTTAAGCTGAGGATATACTTCTCGTTCTCGTCCTCTAACTGCACATCTGTCACCGCGTATTCTGCACTAGCCATCTGAGAAGCTATGAACCTGTTCCAAATAAGCGTGTACAGCCTAAGGTTATCCCCGGATATAAGCTGCTTAGCTGTTTC
>DSBT01000056.1 GCA_011045915.1 Mesotoga infera | reverse complement strand
TACTTAATACAGGTGAAACGATACAGTGTTAAATACGATACAATACAGATATTATGAAAATACTAATGTTAGCAAATACTGAGTCGACCTACACGAAGCAGTTTTTGGCTCAAATGAGCAGTTCATTGTCTAATGCTTCTTTTGAAGTGATTACTCCTACAGCTGTTTCACTGGAATTCAGTGCTGTAACGCAGCATACCTTTGAAGATTCTAGAAGTATTGTGTCAAAAATACCAAAGGTAAGAGGATTTCGCAGATTAGAGAGGATCAGGCAGTTCATCTCCAAGTCCGATAACTACGACATATGTCAGATTCACGTTGTTAATCCGCAGTATTGGTATTTGCGAGACGTGTTGCAAAAGAAGTGTAGAAATGTTGTTTCATCAATTTGGGGAAGTGATTTCTACAGGGTCTCACGTTTTTCTCGACAACGACAGGAAATGCTCTACAGGATTTCTAGTGCAATTACCTTCACAAACAGAAATACTCTAGAGGAGTTTGACCGATACTTTCACAAGAGATATTCAGAGAAACTCAAAGTGTTTCGATTCGGTCTAGCACCTCTTTCCGAACTTAAGAACTTGCGCCTCACAAAGGAAAAATGTAGAAGATCTCTAGGTATTCCAGACGACTCATTCCTGGTTACCATTGGATATAATGCTAATCCCGGCCAGCAACACCTGCGTATTCTCAAGAGCATAAATGATTATGGTAGCAGGCTACCAGGGAATCTCTATCTTTTACTCCCCTTAACATATGGCGGCCCACAGAATTACAGGAGCTCATTGAAGAGCTGGCTGGAAGATTCAGGTCTTAGATACAAGGTCTTTTCTGAGTTCATGCAGGATAGAGAAATCGCTATGATCCGAAAGGCATCTGATGTATTCATCAATGTACAGGTCTCCGATCAGTTCTCCGGTTCTATGCAGGAGCATCTCTTCGCCGAAAATGTTGTGATTACTGGCGATTGGTTGCCTTACAAAACTCTTGATGAAAGAGGTGTATTCATGCATAAGATCTCATCAGTCGATGATATTGGAGAAGCACTTGTACATGTTGCGAATAATCTTGATTCGCTAAGAAAACGGTGCCTGGAAAACCCTAGCATCATCTGGGAACTTTCAAGTTGGGAGAAAAACATTCAGCCTTGGGTTGATTTGTATGAGAAGTTCTTGGATAGTCAGCTTTGACTACGTTGTCTTCTATAAGAATTCAAAACTTGATTCAACTTAATAAAGGGTAAGATCGTCGACCTTTCCGATAGTGAAGAGCAAAATCCTTGTTTAATGCAATTCCGACTTTCATCCAGTTCCAACATGAATGCTTAGTTGAGGGCTCGGACGCCAATATATTAGAGATTTGAAGCTGTCTGTTTCTTCGTCAGAACTTACCCTTTTATGATCAGGAGAGAACATCGCTGAATATTTCCCCGGCAGGTTCTTTTGAAACAGTCTTTCAATCTCAGAGTGCACCATCTAAAAACCTCATTCGTATTTCTCAAATTGCTTTCCCCGACTTAGTGTGTTATCGAAGTCAATCTCACCAATTATGGATCTACTATGAGATACTTGAAGTGTCAATAGCTTCACAGCTCAGAAGGTGCCTAATACCTTGATGAGATAAATAAGTACTGGTCAGGGCAATTCTCACAAAATTCAACCGTTCAGTGATAATTGATATTAATCTGAATAGTTTGATGTTAGCAGTGTCCCGAAGTTTCTTAGACCTTTTCGTTGGCAAAGAGTGTGATTTCAGATGAGAAGAGCATTTGTTATGTTATTGAGTTGTTTGGTCATGAGATGTGTTTACTTTCAGTCATTCAATCTCTTAGGCTTTGTGAAGATCTTGAAGTTCATGTGATTTCTTCAGATCATGTGATGACAAATGTAATGAATAGCTCTTTTTTCCCAAAAGATATTGCATGGCATGATATCGGGACTGAAGAACCAACAACCAATAGACCGTTGAAAAATGCAGGCAATTTTAGAAGGCTTCTTTATGATGTTCTAACAGCAATTTCCAGTCTTTCAGAGCGAAACGATCTTGTGCTAATGAACACACCGGAATGTGACTTTTGTCATCTACTTCTTAGGAAGCTTGTGAAACCGTTGAATGCAAGTGGTCTCAAGGTTTTTATCGGGATACACAATTCGTTCTTGTTTATGTCTGGTTTTGCAGCTGAACTTGAGAAAGATCTAGGAAGGTACTACAGTTTGCCTCTGGAGAAGAGATTTGGGAAGAAACACCTTCCTCGGTTTCTTTCTGCTGTTATGGCAGAAATAGTGCTTCTTTACAGAATAACAAATCTCAGAACCATTGCATCATCTGTATCTGGGTATTATGTGTTTGGCGAGCAAGTGATAACGCCGAACAACTCGAAAAGAAGACTTGAGTTCTCTGCAAAGCCCGTTGACTTTGAGGTTGTGAAATTACGCAGAAAAAGGATTAATGAAATTGAACGCAGAGACGAAAAGCTAATTTTTACAGTCACAGGAAGAGTTGATCTGCACAGAAGAGATTACATTTCTGTTCTTAAGTCTTTTGAACAGATTGATGCCAGTAAATTCCAGTTAGTCTTTCTCGGGGAGTTCGCCGATGAGAAAGTGCGGGAGCTTGTAAGCAACTCTTCTATAAGAAGTTCCATTACCACTTTTGATAGGCGCGTTTCAGAAGAGGAATTCGAACATTGGATAAGCAAAACAGACTTCATTATCGCACCTGTTTCAGAAATACCTCCTTATGGTAAGTTCAAGATATCTGGCAATCCCGGAGATGCCCTTTCGGCTGGAATCCCTTTGATCATTCCGAAACGATACTATGAAGGCAACACACCTCCAGGAACGCTTTCTTACACTGATTCTGAATCCCTGAAAGAGAAGATCGAAGAATTGACCAAAAAATCGGGCTTTCTCTGCATCCATTTCTAATGAGGCGCTAGACAGAACACTCAGTATTGCCGATGGTTTAGAGAGGACTGCCTCTGTGTGCAATATACTAAGTGATGCATAATCTAGAATGTCTTATTTCTAATCAGTTTTATGCTCAGAGATCGAGTTAAGCTGCTCCGCAAAATTCGTGAAGTTTTCTTGAGCATTTACTTTACTTTTCCAAGCATTTCTGACCTCGATTCTGAAGTCAGTGCTCCTTGACTTCTTTGAAATGCTATTCAGGGCCTCAGAGACATCTTCAGCAGAACAATCGCCTGGAATCAGGACCCCAGTCTTATCAGTAACCAGCTCCGAAGTCCCTCCTACGTCTGTTGCAATTATTGGGATTCCAAAACTCATGGCCTCCATTATGGATACCGGGAGACCTTCGGATGAACTGGTGTTGATCAAAACATCAACTGGGTTATTCTCGAAATAGGAGAAAACCTGTTCATGATCTAAGCGCCCTAGAAGTTTGTAATGAATATTGCTTCTGCCATCCAGAATCCTCGCTTCATCTAATAATTGAGTAATTAACGGGCCAGAACCAATATGAGTCCAGCAGATCTTCTTTGAGGGATTTAAACGGGCAAACTTCTCGAGACCAGAGACTATAATATGGATGCGCTTGACTTACTAACCGAAGAACAGGAGATAATTTTTAAACAACCATCGGGTGTCTCGGAAAGATCATGGTCTCTTGTTCCCAATCTCGAAACCATGATCTTGTCTTTGAAGGTTGGAAATTCTTGACTTAAGTATTTCTTGCCGTCTTCAGATATGCAGAATATCTTTTCCATTTCGATCAAAATATATCTTCTATAAGGAAGATATCTTTCGCTGCAATACTGATAAAGATCAACTCTGTGCGCTCTGGAAACAGCTGTGAATTCTGGGAATTCATTTTTTGTCAACGATATTCCAAATGCTAGAGCATTCAACCAATAAGAGTACAAGATAGTTCTGCTCCTATCAACAATTAGATTTCGAATCCATTTATGAATGACGCCTGCAATTGCGCAGTAATTGATCACCTCGAAAACCTTGCTTGAAAAAAAGGAGCATAGTCTTTCTCCCTTTAACCTTAGATTTGATAACCCCAGCAAGCCTCTAGAGAGTCGCTTCTTTGAAAGTCTTGCTAAGGTTGTATAAGTGAGAAATCAACTTCTGTGTTCGAGGGAACAGATATCAAACTTCCTTCGCTAGACAAGGGGACAATTACTATATGAAAGAATTTCTGCAGTATTTCCACTTCCGCATGCACGAATTCTTCGCCGGGCGAAAACGGATAGTGGTTAGTGAACAAGATTAAGTGCTTCTCATGCTCAGTCATCTCCAAAGCACCTCTCATTCATTGAGGAACAATATCCATTCTCCGATTAAAGTGTTTCCTTATACAGCATCCGTTAGAATTACCAAGAATCATGAATCCGCTTTGTCAAATTTCCTCTGCTCAGCGCAATATCGATGTGTTTAGCCTTCCACTCTTTTACAGAGGATAGATAAGTCTGCTCAAAGAAAACTTTCAGGGCCAATTCCTGAGGCCAATAATTCTCTGCTCTAAAATCAAGCACACCATCTTCTGTGAGAAAATATGAGCCTGCTACATTGTTGATTTTTAGCTGAATAGGGCTTATTACTCCAATAAACGGAGAGATCTCAATGATCCAGTAATTGCCTTCTTCATCTCTCATCATGTCGACTCCTAGCATTGCTTTTCCAATCGCAGAATACGTTTTCAGAGCAATTTCAATAGCTTCGACTGGTAAGTCTTCTTTAATAACTATACCGCTCCCGGAAGCCCTAAAGTCGTTGCGCTTCGGCTGCCTGAAGTATCCTGTTATGACATTCCCGGCTACGTTTACTCTAATATCCATTCCATTTCCCTTAATGAAACGTTGGAAGTAGACATAGTTCTTCTGACGATAGTATGCATTGCTGCATTTCTTTCCATAGAAAGAGAATACCTTGCGAGAAAATCTGGAAAGCTGTCTGGAGTTAATAATTAGATCTACCTCCCTAGAACTTGCTCCGTGGAAGCGTTTTGAAACTAGCGGATAGGTAAGTTTTTTCTTCATTTGGTCAATTTCATAGTAATCGTTAGAAATAAAGGTATCTGCAACGGGAAGACCATTCATTCTCAATAAGTATGTAGACATCACCTTGTCATCACAGAGAAGAAGCGTTTCATAGTCTGGAAAGCACTTCTTGCCCAGTTTTTTCTCAAGAATATAGATCTTTCTCTTTATCTCATCTAATTCAGCGGGACCGCTGTTGGGTGACAAGATTATCAAGTCATAGCTCTTTGCCTTTTCAAGCCAGTCAGAACGATGATAGTCGAATATCTCAAAATCAAAATCTGTTGTTCTTCAAGAATCTTCTGGATTTCGTCCAGTGAGGATTCTCGTTAGTGTCCTGGGTCAGCCCGACAAAAGGCTTTGGAAAATCTTCTGGCCATTCAAACAGCGGCTTCTTCGCTTCTTCAATATCTACGTTATCCGTGGTATGTATTCTGATCTCAGGAACCCCAATGATTCTCCATCCAATGAAACGTCTTATCCTATTGATCATTTGCTACCTCAGTTCAAACAAGGAGTATGTACCTTTTCAAATTAATCATGTCTTCAATGTCAAGAACCCTCTGATACCCCGCAGGTTTCTTCTGCAAACCGGATGAAATTGTCCTTTTTGCTCTTGTCCCATACGAAATCATCGTGATAACGCTCCAGATTGATAAGGAATTCTTCATAGGAGTTCAGAGCATTACTTATCTCTGCAAAGTCTTTTTCGGGTTCTTGAATAAGATCTAGAACCAGTCCTGTCCCTGTTCTTTCAACTATTCTTCTCATTGAAGCAAATCTCTTCGCAACTATAAGAGGTGTGCCTGCTGCAAGCGAATCGTAAAATTTATGAGGAAGCGAATAAATGTCGTTCTTATAGTATAGGTCTGATCTGCTATGAAAAGCGATCAAAGTAAACAGAGCTCTTGATATCCTTTTCATCATCTGCTCATACTTCAAGAATGGAATGTTCTCATCAGCAGCTGACCATTTCATGCCAATAGAAATTATCCTGAACTCGTCCTTAAGCCTTTTTACAAGCTCTTCAGAGATAGAGACGTCTCTCTGAGTACCCCCCACAACTATGATCTCATCTTTCCTATGCTTCTTGAAGGCCACACTACCAAAATCGTTTGCGTAATTTGGAAGAATGAATCGTTTCGTGAACTGCTTAGTTCTTTGAAACATGTAATCGGATGCATCTTCTGACGCAAAGACGAGTCCGTCACAAAGAGCAAACTGTTTCCTAAGGATTTTCCACATGATTGGTTTGAAAAGTGAAGCTCTCTCAGGAAGTCGCTGTTCTGGCATGATCTCATGAAGATCATAGATTAACTTCTTCCCTCTTTTCTTGACTTCGCAGAATATCTTTAGTGGCATTGAAGCAGGCGAAAAATGAAAGTATGCCAAATCGTAATCCTTTTCGCGAACTAGCCTAAGGATTTCTCGATCAAAGTGCAGTCTCTTCACATATCTTCCAGGACCCTTCATAAAATCCCTGTTTAACGGGTAATACCTGACGTTGGTCCATTGTTCATCCTTGTCTCTTCCTTCTACATCTTCCCAGTACTGATAGTGAACGAATCCGCACTCTCGAAATACATCTACTGTTCTTGCAACCCTTTTATCATTCTTGGTGTGTCCATAACCTATCACCAATACTTTCATATTCTTCTCTCCGTTCTACTGCATCTGTTTACGACATTTCTTATCTTACCGCCTGTGGCTTCAATTTTGGTGACCTCACTTATCTTTATAGCTGCGTTGTCCCCCAGTAGTTTGGACAACATCTTGATAAAAGCCCCTGTTGGTTTCTCCTCTGTGATTGTCAGTTTAAACTCATATTCTCCCTTGTCAGTTTGAATTAGCTGGTAGTTCTGAAACGGTTTCAAAAGAGGTTTCAAATGCATACGAATTGTTACCGGCAACACAGGATTACCTTGTGCATCATATACAATGTCATCTATCCTTCCGATTACCTTTTTGATTACTAAAGGTAGGGTCCTGCCACAGCTACAAATGGCTTTCTCGCAAGGAACAACGAGGTCTTCAATTTTGTATCTTATAAACGGCATTGCATTGTTCCAAAGCGAAGTGCCAATAACAGAGTAAAAACCCTCTTCCCCACTACTCTCTAGCTCAGTAATCCCGTACTCAGTAGCCTCATGTAACCCATTGTGCTTTTCACATTCAAACGCTGCAACTACACATTCGCTAACACCATACGACTCGAAAACTTTGCACCCGAAAGCATTTTCGATCTTGTCCCTGGCTGTATCAATAAGAGTCTCAGCTGTTGTGAAGACAGCTTTTACCTTCAACTTTTCTCTTCTTCTCAACATCTCATCTGCCAGTATTTCGATTCCCGTTGGGTGCCCTTGGATGAAGACGGGCTCGAATTCCATCAGCTTTTCAATGTAGGAGGAAATGGTATTACTATTCAGATGATGAATCGACATCAAGAGCTGGTTCTCGCTCTTGTTGTATATCCAATAAGGAAGTCTCTCACCAATTACCCTAGCCCCCAGAGTCACCCTTTTTTCACCCAGATGAACTCCAGCCCAACCATAAAATCGCCAGAGCGCAGCGAAATTCAACCTATAAAGGCTTAGAGGCAGAAAGAATTCCAGTTTTGCCCCGGTTGTTCCGCTTGAGAAGTCTTTTATCGTTTTGATTCTTTTAATGTTATCGCTAGCAAATGATCGTGGATCACTTCTTATCATATCTTTGGTCATAACTGGGATCTCTTTCAGGATTTCTAGAGAAGTAACATCTGAGGGTCGAAGATCAATATCTCGAAACAGCTTTCTGAAGTGCGGAACATTTTCGTAGGAGTCTGTGATGACTTCTCGCAACCTTTCTATTTGGAAGATCATTAGTCTTTCTTGGTTCCAATACTGGCTATCTTCAAGAAACTCGAGGAGCTTTCCAAATTCCCCGCCAAATCGCCTTCTATGCAATCTCCTTGCATAGATATTGGCTAACAGCTCTCTTAATGCTACTGGAAGTCTTGAGTAAATGTTTACAATACTCATTATTCTCTCCCTCGCAAATGCACAAAGGTTTTTCTAACACCCCTTTTCAGAACATCTAACAAGAATCTTACGGTTGTTTTGAATCCTTCACTTCTAATCATCCACATTATTCTTGAAAGTTGATAATTCCAAACATGCAACTTACTGACTACTCTAATCCTAAGAGCCTCGGGGTTATTTGAAAGTAACTTACTGTATTTCTCGATCTTTCGATGCAGTTTTCTGATCTCTTTCTTATCTTCAACCAAGTTCACTGTCAAATCAGACGTCCTCTTTGTGAATAGAATTTCCGAAAACGATAAACCATTCTTAGAGATTTCAAAGATAGGAACAACTGAGGCCTTTCTTCCTGATACCGGAACGTCAAATATAAAATCGCCAAGCCCATAAAGAATCATCCCACCTTCTGCAGTACGCTCAAAGCCGCTTACAAAATGACTATGACTAATAATTACTAGATCCGCTCCCTTGACCACAAGCTTTCTAGCAGATTCAACTAGCTTCCTTGACGGAAATGGAGTAAACTCCTTACCTGCATGCAGCAGGACAACGTTCGCGACGATATTTTCACGCTCGTCAAGTTCGCTAAGAAGCGAAGAATTTAGAAGATCAGAAAGCTTAAGTATTGAGAAAGATGATACTGCAAATTCAGGATACAGAGAATCTTCTATGCAACCGATTAATGAAATATTTCCTGCAGTGGAAGCAATTATTCTTGGGTACCAAAGATCGTTCGAGTTAGAGTAAATCCCCGTGAATCCAACATTCAGCTTATTCAGTGTAGCTATTGTTTCCACTACACCTGTTTCACCGCAATCGAAAATGTGATTATTTGCAAGAGACATGCATTCAAAATGAGTAAGTAATTCAGCGTAGTCAGGAGGCATAAAGAAGTCACCAGCCTTCATATTTCCACTGCAAATAGGTGTCTCCAAATTTGCAATCAGATAATCAATGTTTGAGAACCTTCTCAGGAGATCCTCTGACAATACTGAATCAAGTACTCTTATCTTTTGAACCTTCAGGAAATCTCGCGCTAGCATAACATCTCCGCAAAACCCGATTGTTGACTTGGACTTCAAAACTAAAGCTCCCAGAAGGAAATAAGTGTCACGCCGTTTTCTAAGGCAGCTTCCTTGACTTTGGTAGATTTCATGATAGCAATTTCTTCTAGTCTTTCATCAACGTAAATTGCGTACTTTCTTAGCGTATCGTCAGGATAACCCGGATGACAGTAAATCTCGTTTGTTCCCTCGGGCAATCTTGCCATTATAGAGATCCAGGTTTCAAGATTGCTCTTCTTGCTTCTGTCAAGATAAGCAGGCGTAATCAACCTATCAGCGGCTTTGAATCCGCTTTTCTCTGCCATTTTAGTGTTCCTTCTCGCGTAAATATGTGTCGCGATCTGCTTTGGATGAGATATATAGTATTTCACCAGAGCCCCTGTGCGATTCTTGCTCTCCGACGAAAATAAATAGCGTCTGTGAGTTCGAATTGCTTTAATACCAAACTCCTTTGCAACGCTCATCCCACTCCTAAAGAAAGGTGGATAAAGATGCTTGTTCTGATGACCATCCCAGTGGGAGATTTCCACACCATAGCTTTTGAGAATTCTCGCTTGTGCTCTTAGTTCCTTAAGCATGTCTTCTTCAGCAATCTTTCCTTTCATTAGAAGTGAAGAAAAGCGGATACCGTGGAATTGGCCCTTTTCATCAACTAAAGAGGGAATTTCTTTGGGTTTGCAAACCGGCGAACCGACCGAGAGATTGAAATGGATTCCAATGCTTATAGGCCTAAACTCCCTTGCAAGTCTACCGACCTCTTCAATAGCAGGGAAATTGACAACGCAACTAGTGCTTGTTACTATTCCGTTTGTTAAACTCTCGAAGATCCCTTTGTTTATTCCAAATGTAAAACCAAACCCATCGGCATTGACAATCAACCGTTTCACCTAATTCCCTCCGAGAATCCTACTGTATGAATGAAGTAACTTTGGTTCTTCACTCATCTCCCAGTTTAGTCGCTCAAGAATCGTTTGTCGAGCTATTACGGAAATTCTACCCATTTGATCAGAGTCATCAAGGACATTGTTTATGGCGATTGCATAGTCTTCAGCGTTTTGACTTTCGACTAAGATAGAATCCTTTTGGTCAGTTAGCAGCAATGACAGTTCCGGAAGCGATGTACTTACAACCGCTAGACCGTAAGCCATGTATTCAAAGACTTTCATTGGGATTGAAACTTGGAATCTCTTTTCAAAAGGATGATAATTAAAACCTACTGAAGATAACTTGACTAGTTCCAAAGCCTTCATATGTTCCACTTTCTCCATCAATACAAGATGTCCCAGAATTGATTCATACTCGCTGCTCGACTCAACCCATTTAATTGTTTCGGCAGACAAACCGACAAAAACCCACGAAAAATCCTTTCTCAGCTGTGAAAGATGAAAAATGACGTCCAACATGAACTTCATTCTCTGTTGTGAAACAGTGCCCAGGTGAATGACATCATATTTCTTGCCAACATTGATCTCGCATTCGTCTTCTTCCAGACTATCTAGACGGAAGAGATTCTTGATTACGATCTTTCTCTTTGCCCCTCCATACTCCTCTGAGAGAGATTCAGTCGGAAAAACTAACATATCGAAAGCCTTCGAAGGAACTGTCTCAAGAACAAACTTCAGGATCGCTTTGTATGGTCGACCGGGCTTTCTTCCTTTTCTGGCTGGAATTACCTCTACATAATGTTCATGGACATCGTAAACCACTTTCTTTCGCAGCAACTTCATAAAAAGTGCAGCAAAAATGAAGTCTGGATCATGGAAATGATATATCGCTGCTTTTTCTCTTAAAGCCCTGCAAAAGGCTCTCCAAGGCATCACGATTCGAGAGATAAGCCCTCTCCTCGATCTTTTTATTGAAAGGACTCTCACCCCGCTTTTCTCAAAATCCCTTTCACCTGGTGCGATTAGTGCTACATCATAGCCATTTGCACTCAAACTCTGACACTCGTTGTAGAAGATTCTTGCGTCTAGTGCAGGGTGAACTGTAGTAATATGGCAGACTTTCATGATTTCACTGCCCTCAAAGAAAAGATAATCGCACACAAGGACCCGATTCCGTAAGATATATGAAGTATAGGAAAGGCTAGGATCATTAGAACTGAAACACTGAAGCTTTCTCGCTTAGTAAACGACTCAAACAACGTAAGTAAGAAATAGACACCCAGTATTATTAAGAGAAGCTTGCATACAATAGTCAAAAATACGCAGAAAACGATCCCAATCAAGAGTGTCAATACGAAAATTAAGGGTACTAAGTGCCTTATTGAAAACGGAAGATCTGCATATTTAGAACCTGCGATGATCCAGAAACCATTTCCAAAGTTGTTCTTCCAAAGCTCTTTGAAAGTCGATCGAGAATAATAGGTAAGCTCAATGTCAGGGAAAAGAATTATTCTACCTCCGGCGCGTTTTAACCTGAGGTTGAATTCAATATCTTGATTCCTAACAAGCTGCTCATTGAAATAGCCGATTCTGTCGAAAACCTCTCGTTTGTAGCAACCGAAGGGAACAGTATCTACTTCTGTGGGTTTGCTAACGCCCGTCCTGAATTTGGCTCCTCCCACCCCAAGTGGGCTGGAAAGAACCTTCGAAATCGCCATCCCAACGGACGATTTGACTCTGGGTACTGTTTTCATTACTCCACCCACATTATCTGCGCCAGTTTCTATAGCATGTTTGACACATTTCGAGATGTAGTCTGAGGGCATTTCGCTGTGTGCGCCGCTCAAGAATATGTATTCCCCTTTTGAAGCTTTCACTCCTAAGTTCATCGCAACGGGAGTTATCTTCTTTTCGTTGTCAATTAACAGTAGTCTGTTGTCTCGTATTGAGATTTCGTTGACGATATCTCTTGTCCCATCTTCACTCATTCCATCAACCACGATTACCTCTATGAGTTCTCCGGGGTAGTCGCAATCTAGAAGTGACTCAACGCATCTCTCGATGAACTTTTCTTCGTTTCTCGCGGGCACAATAACAGACACTGTTGGAAGCTTCAAACTCCTCACCACATCTCTTCTTCAAAAAAGCATTTCCCGATGCATTCTATCTGAAAGATTCTGTCCATAGATGTAATAGATATTATCCGAATCTAACCGGCGCTCCTTCTCTAGCAGACTTATATATTCCGAGAATGATTTCCACGGATTTTTTCCCTTCTTCTCCGTTGACAAAAGGTTCTCGATCTTCGATGATTGCCCTGGCGAAGTCTTCAAAGGCTGTTATATGACCAGAGCCATAAACCGTTTCCGGGTCTGGAAGATTCATGAAAGGGTGT
>DSBT01000055.1 GCA_011045915.1 Mesotoga infera | reverse complement strand
CCTTTGCTCTTACTCCACCCGATCTTCATAACCCGGTTCTTATAACCCGCTCTTAGCAACCCGAATTTCTTAACCCGCCCCTATCAACCCGCTCTCTCTGCTATTCTCGAAGGACGGTCTTACAGCGTTCGTCGCGCAGCGTTATCTTGTAAGCGACTCTTCTCGACCGCGAAGCGGAGCTGGCCTTTGCGAAGCAAAGACTGGCCGCCGGAGTCGACTGGCCACGCGAAGCGTGACTGGCTTCAAATTTCTCGTCTTCTCGAAAACATTCCCTCTAGTCAAAATGGATAGAAGCCAAGATCAATTGCGTTTTTCTCGTATATCTTCTCCATAAGGGTTCTGACAAGAGAAACATGTCCTTTTTCCCAGTTCATTAACTTTACCATGAGTTTCTTCGCACTCATGTCTTCCACCTTTTCGGAGGCATTTTCATAGTAGTCAACAAAATCCCTCTCAATGAGGTAGGCCATTCTCAGAATCGAAAGATCGGCAAGATCGCTGCTGTAAGAGTTGTTTGAAAGCGCCTGCGATTCCAGTCTCTCTACGAATATCTCCTCCGCTTCTCCCTGAAGGGCAGAATCTACCTTTTTGTTGTCTTCAAGAGCTTCGATCATACCCTCGATGAACTTCACATGAGAGGCTTCCATATCCATAAGATATCCGAAGGTCTTTTTGGCAACGGATTGATTGACCCTCTGCATATTGTTTCTGTAGAACTCCTGACCGGATTTTTCGAAACTGAGTGCTATCTCCAAAATGCTCTTGAGATCGCTCATAACTTCACCTCTCTACTTAGGTACTCGTCGATACCAACTGCCGCCTTGTGACCGTCGGCAACTCCATGGATGATATCCGGACCATTCACGATATCTCCTCCCGCAAAGAGCCATGGAAGATCTGTCTGGCCCTTCTCGTTCACGAGTATTCTTCCCCGTATGAACTGTACCTTCTCCCTAATCGATTCCGGAAGATAGCCGTAGTCCGGCGCCTGCCCAATTGCCTCGACAATCATTCTTCCTTCGATCATGCTTTCGTCGCTTTCATCGAATCTTGGGTTGAATCTTCCGTCATTGTCAAAGACTGCTGTACAGGCAATGGTAGATAATCCGTGGACTTTGCCGTCCTTGAGACTGACTTCCTTCGGTCCCCGACTGGGAAAGTATTTGATTCCCTCTTCTCTTCCTTCCACTATCTCTTCAAGGTCGGCAGGCATCTCATCCGAGGATTCGAGACATGTTACTTTGACGTCCACCGGCATTCCTTCCATTTTCTGAAGGCGGGCAACGCTACGAGCCACGTCCATTGCAACATTGCCTCCACCTATCACAATGAGGCTTTCAGGCACCTCCGGTTTCTTGCTTGAATCCCCTCTGAGATAATCACGAACAGACTCGAGAAGAGGCATGGCCATCAAGACCCCTTCGCTGTCAGCACCTTTGACTCCTGTACTTCTTCCCTTCATGAAACCCGTTCCGAGAAAAACCGCATCGAACTTTTCATGAAGGTGTTCAATTGTGATATCCCTGCCAACAGTCTTGCCGTATTCGATCTTCACACCCAAGGCTTCTATTATCTTTATGTCTGCATCCAGTGCTTCATCCGGGAGGCGATAGCGTGGGATGCCATATCTCATGACACCGCCCGCATGCTCTTTGCTTTCATAGATTGTGACAGAGTGACCCATTAGCGAAAGGTAGTACGCAGCTGACAGACCGGCCGGACCACCGCCTACTATCGCAACTCTGCCGCTTCCCTTCTTGACTATCTCTTGTTCTTTCGCATATTTAATAACGTCTTCAGTCTCTTCCTGATCCATGAGATATCTCTTCAGCCATCTAATGGCAACGGGCTCTCCTCTGTTCCCTATTGAACAGACGGTCTCACATTTGTGGGTACAGACGCGCCCACAAACCGATGGCAAAGGATTGGTCCTGTACATCCATTCGACGCCCTCCTTTGTATCGTTCTTGAAGATACTCTCTATGTATCTCGGAATATCCATTTTTGCAGGGCAGGCATCTATACAGAGTTCGCAGTCCACACATCTTGCCGCCTCCGCAATGGCCTGCTCTCTCGAAAACCCCTTGACAAATTCTATAAAGGACTGAACTCGCTCCTCACCCGGGAGTTCTTCCATTTCAACCCTTTCCAGATCGAGCAGCTCCGAGTTTTCATCACGTGAATAGCCTATAGGTTGAGTATCATGATGGATGCCAGTTTCATCCGGTAGGAAGAAGAAACTATCAGGGTCTTCGGATATATGAATATACTCCCTGGTCATGTTAAGTGAACCTGTAGTGCATATGTCGACACACATTCCGCAGAACGAGCATCTCCCATAGTCTATTGCCGGTCGCTGTGCCTTCTTCCCAATATCCACTGTAATATCTACAGGCACCATCTTGATGGCTTCGGTGGGACATATTTTTGCGCAAGTACCACATCCCGAGCATTTATCCCAATCGTTGACGTGGAACCCTCTGTATCTTTCGGCTGCCTCGCGATAAACCTGTGGAACTCTAATAGTGACCGGCTTGGTGAACAGTCTCTTCCAGGCTACAGTAGGGCCCCAGAAAGTCTTTTTGAAACCATCATATACGCTCACTTTACCAGCCTCCTATCTGTCGATCTCTGGCGGGCAGAAATCCATTGTGGTTAGCCAGAGAGCAACATCTTCTATTCTTGTTCCTGCAAGTAGTTTCTCCACACCATACAAACCCTGAGGAAAGGAAGCCCCTCTGACGTTTATCCTGTAAGGTTTCTCTCCTCCATCAGAGACAACGAAGTATCCGTACTCGCCTCTGGATGACTCTATGTGAGTGTAGACGGTCCCCTCTGGCACCCTCCATCTGAGCGCGCTGCCAGATGAGATCTTTGCGTTTACAGGCCCCTCCGGCATTTTCTCAATTACCTGCCTCAGTATCCTTATACTCTGCTTCATCTCATAATATTTCAAGGTAAATCTGGCAAAGGCATCACCTTCAGTTGCTGTAGGAACGTCGAAAACCACGCTGTCATATTTTGCATACGGATCGCTCTTTCTTATGTCGTAAGGCAAACCAGTCGCTCTCAGTCCAACTCCGGTTACACCTATTTCAAGCGCTTCTTCTCTTGTTAGAAGCGCGAGACCCTCTGTCCTCGTTCTGATTATCCTGTTTTTCAGAAGCAGATTCTCAAATTCATCGCTCCTGCTTTCTATGTAATCCAGAAATTCAACTATCTCAGACTCGATTCCCTCGGGCAGATCCTTTCTTACACCTCCAGGAACGATATACATGTGATAGATCCTTGCGCCGGTAATCTTCTCGAAGATATCTAGAATCCTGTCCCTGTCGGCAAGAGTCCAGTGTGAGATTGTGTAGAGACCGGTAGATCCTCCGACTCCACCCAAAGCCATCAGATGGGAAGCGATTCTCGCCAGCTCTAGAATTATCATTCTTATCCATTGAGCTCTTTCTGGCACCTCCGTCCCGCTTAGCACCTCGACTGCCATCGCGTAAACCGCTTCGTTGATATCCGGTTCGGGCACGCAGATTCTGGGGATCAAGGCAAGATTTTGCATCCAGCCCCTTCTCTCCATTAGTTTCTCGAAGCCCCTGTGAAGGAAGCCGGGGACGAGTCTCGCCCTGACGACAGTGTCACCTTCCACGTAAAGGTGGACGCTTGAATTGCCGTGCATCCCGGGGTGGTTGGGTCCCAAGAACAACTTGACTTCCTTACTCATTCTCACCGCCCCCTTCGACCAGGAACTCGGATCCGTAATGCCTGTCCGGGAAGTGCTCGTTCGAGTATTTCTGCGGATCGAAGTCCTTTCTCATCGGAGGGATTTCCTTCCAGTTTTCGAGTATGAGTGGTTTAAGGTCGGGGTTACCATCGAAAACTATACCGAAGAACTCGTGAACGTCCCTTTCATAAAACCTTGCCGTAGGCCAAAGGTGCATCACGGTTGTGATAACGGGCGCATCTCTACTCACCGAACTCTTCACCAATAGAGCCTCTCCAGTCTCCCATCTAAAAAGGGTGTAGAACACCTCGAAAACTCCGTCTTCTATCCTGTCGACGCCTGTTATGAGTGATAGATGAGAGAAGCCCTTTCTCTTCAAGATCTCGAGAATCGCGTTCAGTCTTGAAGTCTCAACGAATATGATAGACTCACGGGCGGTTACTTCCTTAACCGAAAATTCTCCGGAAATTGCCATCACTTCTTTGAGTATCTCATTCATGGAATTCATCGTGTACATACACCTCCCCGAGAGCCTCTATCTGATTCCTCTTGAACCAATCGTTCTTCTCCTGATACTCTTTCCAGCCGTTGGCTTCTCCTTTGTCAATCTTGCTCATTAGCGCGGTGAAACCGCTTACTATTGCCTCCGGACGGGGCATACAACCGGCCAGATAAAGATCCACAGGCACATAGAGATCCAGTTTGTTGATCGTTGCGTATGAGTCATAATATATCCCTCCATTCAGTGTGCATGAGCCGAAGCCGACAATATACTTTGGCGACTGCATCTGTTCGTACGAGTAAATGACTCTCCTGAGAGTCTTCGTACTTAAGTATCCTGTGATCAGAAGAATGTCGGCTTGCCTGGGAGTTGCCATGGGCCCAATCCCGAGACGCTCCATATCGAAGCGCGAAGTCATCGTTGGAGGCAGCTCTATAGCCCCGCATCCGGTACAGTAGTAAAGCATCCACAGTGAACGCGATCTGAGCATATTTGCCACTCTTTCCCATGCCTTGTGTTCATTACTCATTTCATCGCCTCCCCATCACAAAGACCACTATGATTACCTGTACGAAGGAGAGAATGAGAGGCCATTTCCAGTAGAATTTGATCGCCTGCTCGACCCTGAATCTTGGAATAGTTGCGGAGATGATTACTATTGAGAAGTACACTATAAGGAACTTCAAGAGGAATTCCCATAAGGTCCTGCCGCCTCCGAGGAAGAGGTTGACAAACAGTCCGATCTCAATGAATGTCGCGAACGCGTGCTGAATCATTAGCATGCCGAGATACTTGCCGCTGTACTCCACAAGTGGACCGGAAGCTATCTCTGCCGG
>DSBT01000054.1 GCA_011045915.1 Mesotoga infera | reverse complement strand
TGTCGAGCAGCTCGATCTCTATCAAGGGCCATTCTCGGAAGTCTTGAAGAAAAACGTCACCATTTCTAGGAGAACAGGACTCCCCATTTGTCAGGATACAGGTTTTCTAGAATTCTTCGTCTTTCAGGGCAACGAAGTAACTCTAGAAGAACCAATAATAGAAACACTTAATTCCACAATCAGAGAAATATACAAAGCAAGGCCTTTCAGGTACTCCATAGTCTCTGATCCGTTGCTTCGTAGAGAGAATACCTATGATAACACGCCGGTAGTATGCCATATCTTCCCGGTGAAGGGAGCCAAGCTTGAAATCCGATTTCTCGTGAAAGGGGGAGGTAGCGAGAATCTTTCTCGACTTTTCATGATGAATCCTTCTTCTGGCGTAGATGATGTGGTTCAGATCATAGTCGACTCTCTCAAAGAAAGCGCTGCGAGAGGGTGTCCTCCTTTGAAAGTTGGAATCGGAATCGGTGGAAGTTCTGACAAGGTAATGGTTCTTGCCAAACTCGCCCTCACAAGATCCTTCAATGAGAGACATCCCGACAGCGAATACGCTGCACTTGAAGATAGAATACTTGCAGAAATAAACGATCTTAAGATAGGCTATCAGGGTCTGGGGAAAGGGATAACCGCCTATTCTGTGCACATTGAGACCTATCCCTCACACATAGCAATAATGCCAGTAGGGCTTGCGGTGGACTGCTATATCGCCAGAAAGGGGAGAGTTGTTCTTGAAGATTGAAGAATTGCGTGTGGGTGATGAGCTAGATTATTCGGGTGAGTTTCTTGTTATGAGAGATGCTGCGCAGAAAAGACTGAGCATGATGATCGAGAAAAATGAAGAACTTCCGATAAATCTGGACAAACGAATTGTATTCTACGCCGGACCTGCCAAATCAGTGAACGATTTGTTCGGAGCCATAGGCCCTACAACTTCGAATAGAATGGATTCATTTCTGGAGATGCTCTATTTGAAGGGCGTTCTGGCAACTGTTGGTAAGGGGAAGAGAAGTCGGATAGCCGTCTCTCTCTGCAAGAATTACGGAAGGGTTTACTTCTTGGCTCCCAGCGGGGCTGCCGCTGCTCTGGCAGGTACAATCTTGAGTATGAAAGTTTTGGCATTCGAAGACCTTGGCGCAGAAGCTATCTTCAGTACTATGGTCAAGGATTTCCCGCTGTACGTTGCCATCGATTCACTTGGAAACGACGTGTTCGATACGCACGTGAAGTAGCTCTTCTCTTTCGTCTTTCGGGGCAGACTCCGTTTTGACATTCTGTCCACATTCATTAGACCCAGAAAGCAGGGACATGCTTTTTCGGAGCCGTTGTTCGTGGTAGGTAGTTAGCCAAGAGCAAAGAAATCGGTTCTCCATTGGCTGGTTAGCTTGTTTGGTTACTTCAAGTGTTTTCTCATTACCAGCTTATGTTCAGTTTCTCCATAAGAGATAAAGCCGTGCCTCTTAAACATGTCAACCGGACCCATGAAATCAGAAAACGAATTCACAAACTTCTTGTTGGGGTAAGCCTCAATATAATCAAAACCGTCATCCGCCGAGTCTTTGCAAACATATTCCAGCAATTGGGTGGCAATTCCTTTTCTCTTCATGGTCGGCGCGATTGCAAAACAGAATATGGATTTCACTCTGCTATTTGGATCGGGCTCTATTGTATTTATTTCGCTCATAAATCGCAGCCAGCTCGTGCAGTGTATACAGTGTGATTTAGTGTTGGCATTGCACCAGCCAACGACACGATCATCGCAATATGCCAGATATCCCTGTATTATTCCCGCCGTGATATATTGCACTGCTAGATCCCGCCTCTTCTCCGGAGACGAAAAATCTGTCTCAACGCGGTGATCAGCGCTACACCAACACACCCAATAGCACCTGTCCTCCTCTTCGTTGTCTGCATGAGCTTCAGTTTCGAAGAAGTTCAGGTAGTCTTCCAACATGTCCGATGTCAATTTCCTAATCTCGATATTCATTCTGCAACCTCCTAAAAAAGGTGTCCACGTTCTCGAATAGCCAACACCTTCTCGAAAATCTGAGATTGGATATCCGGATACGTCATTTGGTCCGGTAGATTCATCGACAGCATCCTTGCTGCTATTTCAAAGGCAGGCAACCGGCCTAGTTCCGTGATCTCTGCAGAGTACACACGTCCATAATCTGGACTGTCTCCGGTGACGGAATAGTCGCATACTTCAGTTAGGATATACTTTAGTGCCCCGGTTTCTTCAAACAACTCCCTGTGGGCAGTCTGGATTATTGGTTCGTCATATTCCCTTCTTCCACCAGGGATCTCCCAAGTTGCTCTTGCCTTATGCCGTACAAAGAGCCATCTACCCCTGTAGTTCGAGACGATTACAGCGTACATTAGCTTCTTGTCTTCTATCTGGCATCTTTCATAGAATTCCACTTTCATATTACACTCCTCAACACTTCAACCACAATAGTGATACAGCAGCGAATGATAACCGGGTGGAGATTTTTGCAGAAGCCCACGCCGTAGAATTATCGCACATTCGTGCGCTCCTCGGCATCCCCAAAACTCCTGCAATCTCAATGGCCACACTTGGAGAGCTGTAGTTACCGTACTTGATTCTATCTCCTTAGTTAAATAGAGTCAGACTCCATTTTTCACGCTATATGAGAAATCGAAAGCAAAAGTCTGCCAGAATATTCCTAATGACAGAAAAGAATAGTTGAGCGGGGCTCTTCGTCTGCTCCGCCTAAGAGGACACTTCCATGCAAAGAGATTATGCCGCTATGGTAACAGGAAAGCCGTTCTAGGTTTTCGCTAAAGAACGAGATGCGGAAACACTTTCAGAATACGGAATGTCGCTCTTTCAGGCCAGCTGCATGCAACAGCTCTCCACATCATACGAATTGTCAGGACCGATCGTCAACGCAATGGAAAGAAACGGAATCCCGAATGACCACAAAGAACTGCAAAGCACTTCCGATATCGGAAGTAACTTCTGCCCCCGGAAGTGCTTT
>DSBT01000053.1 GCA_011045915.1 Mesotoga infera | reverse complement strand
GTTATTACTGTAATATATAGTATTATATCATCAAATTGTTAACTCACCCGAAGGAAAGCGTCAGATTCCCAATGACATGAACTAGAGGAGCAAAAAAATGAGCGAATTTGTTGATGGTATTCATCTTCAAGAACTTGCCACAAACCTTTGGAGGAATCGCGCAGCCTTAATGATCGGATCTGGATTTTCTAGAAATTCTAAAGCTTGTAGAGCTAATTCTCAGCAGTTCCCTTTATGGAATGATCTGAAGCTATCTTTGTCGTCTGCTCTCTATAATGGGGATCGATCTAAAAACACTAAAGAATCGGCACTTAAGCTTGCGCAAGAGTATGAAGATTATTTTGGACGCCACAAACTCGATGAGTTGTTAATTAATGAGATAAAAACAGACGATTTTGAGCCTGGTGAACTCCATGAAAGGCTACTTGATCTTCCCTGGATTGATATCTTCACAACAAATTATGATGATCTTCTCGAGAGAACACTTTCAATGCGTAATTATAGAATTGTCAAGTCCATTAGTCAAATTTCGTCTCAACAAAACAACCCAAGGATAGTCAAGCTCCATGGTTCTCTTCCTACTCCCCCATTTGTTATCACTGAAGAGGACTACAGAAGGTATCCGTATGATTATGCTCCTTTCGTTAACACGATTCAACAATCGATTATGGAGAATTCGTTTTGTCTACTGGGTTTCTCTGGTGATGATCCTAATTTCCTTGCATGGAGTGGATGGGTGAGAGATAACTTGGGTCATAACCAGAATCCTATCTACTTGATTGGTGACCTAGATCTTAGTCAATCAAGAAGAAAATACTTGGAAAGAAAACTAATACAGCCAATAGACCTTTCGCCATTAATCAATACTAGTTTTCATGGGACATCAAGACACTCTGAAGCAACCAGCCTATTCATCTCATATCTTGAAGACCACCAGCCACCAGATCCTTACAAGTGGCCATTTTACGAAGAACGCAAGCGAAGTTACGATTGGCAAAGGATCATTGGTGAAGATACATCTGGCAAATTGTACAATTTTGTCGACGAGATCAAAATCCCAAAGTACCTGAAAACTGACTTTAATTCTGAGGATTTGGACCGAATATCGAAAAAATGGAAAAGAGCTCGAGAGACATATCCTGGGTGGATGGTATGTCCTTATAAACTAAGAAAAAGACTCGAGTTATTCATTGACAGGCGTGTCAATTTGATACTCCACAGAATATCAGAGGTTCCAGCACCCCTAGACATAGTGATTCTTCACGAGTTAACTTGGTTCCTGGATACTTCCCTACTCCCTTTTTTTGCTGAGCAAATCGACATAGTGATTGATTTGATAGAAAAGTACAATCCTTTTCCTGGGGTAGTACCTTCATCTGCTTGTGAATTGGTCCCAGAAAAGGACAAATGGGACAGTGTCACCTGGACTGAGATTTCAGAAATGTGGATAAGAATCGTGTTCAGTGTGCTTAGGTCACTGAGAATCAACTACAGACCAGAGCAGTATCTTAATCTCCTTGATAGTATTACCGAAATTTGCCGCAGAAGTATTGATTGGGAACAACGCTGGTATTTTGAGAAGACCATGTTCGAGATACTGCAGCTTCGATTCGCAGATGCAATACAGACTTTAGAAAAATGGCCAGAAGATGGTTCACCCATTTGGCTAGTTAGAAAAGCCTCTCTTATGTGTCAGATTTCCGAAATTGAAAAGGCAAATCGACTAGCGGAGAAAGCGGTTAAGAAACTTCGAGAATTCCATTCTAAGGAGGGTCCTCAAGCAGAATCCGAATCACAGTGGGTTACATTTTTCTCGGAATATCTTTCCAGAGCTCAGTTTAGATTCAGTGGTAATCGCCACGATCGGAGCTCGAATGGTTATATTGCTAAAGATGAGGTTCAAAGGGCATACTACGATGCCCTCTCTGTTCTCATTAAATCCATTGAGAAGGAAATCGACTCCAAAGAAGCATCTGCAGACTCGTTTCGTATGGTAATAAGCTCTTCTCCGTATGATGACAAACTGAGATATGGAATTGCCAATTTGCTGCTCCTTGAAGAGTGTGGTATTCCTTTCAGAATAGGCATTTCAACAAACTTGTCTGACTACGCAAGAGTACTGAAAGCTGTTCTTCCCTTTCTCCCGGCTTACATATCACTGAAAACAGTATCTGCCGGACACATAGGAACATCCGAAAGCATAATCACTTTACCTGCCTCAGCTGAATTCAGTGATGAAGAGATCGTTCAGGTAAGTGAGAGAATATTCGATTACCTTGAAGCTCGAGTTGCAGGCAAAAACGATAATGCAGAGCACAAGATCCTATCGTCTTTGAAAGTCTTGTCAACTCTCTCCTGGAGAATGCCTGAAAACGTTCTTGAGCATTACTTGGATGTACTATTGGACATATTTGAGATGAGTAATGGTAACAAGATCAAGTCAATGATAATATCTACAGAATTCAACAAAGCTTTATCCGAAACAGTAAGAATTCTTGGATGGGCATCAATTGATAGGCTTATGGATAGGATCCTTTCTCTATCGGTGCATAGTGAGGGATTGAATGATCCATCTGTAACTGTCTTTGAAAATAGGCAAATAGCAATGAAAACAATTCAAATCTCAGCTTCACAGCTTAACTCTCTCATAGACAGTAGCTATGCTTCCGGACAAACGAGAAAAGCATCTCTAACAAAATTGGCATATCTTAACTCGTACGGCCTAATCGCTGAAGAATTCGAAGAACGACTAAGAGACGCCGTATGGAAGGAAGCTACCAGATGTGGAATACCTGTTGATATTGAAACACCGATACTAGGTCTTTATCTCCCGGGTCCAAAGAATGGAAAAGACTACAGGGATGTCCTCAGAGATTATTTGCTCAATCTTCCAGTTCCAAAAATAATTGAAGGTAGTGTTCTTTCCCACACCAATTCATTTTCACACTACGTCAACCTCTTTGTTAATGCATCATTGTTTTCTTCTGGGGGAGAGAAGCACAGAATTGATTGGACCGAAATAGAAGCCGAAGCAATCTGCTCAAAAATAGTTGCTTGGTGGAATGAACAACAAGCTGCTCTAAAAGAGTTGAATGGTGAGGTATTTGAAAAGTCTTTCAGCTTCATAGTACATGAAGATATGATTACTCTAGTTTCACATGTGATTGTACCTTCTCTTGGTCAGGACAACGATAATTGCATCAGCGAGCTTCTTCCAGCAATTGACGTAATCGAAAAGGGTGGAACCTCTGTTATTCTTGCATACGTAGCACTTATGAAGTTTGAAAAATATAGAGATCAAACCACTACTAAAATTCGCGAAGGGCTACAATCTCCTGACGAGAAAACTGTTATCAACTCAATTCGGGGGATCAGTTTCTGGCAATCACTTTCCGAAGTCCTCCCGTCTATTCCAGAGGAGTTCATTACTAAAATCCTTCAAATTGCGGAAAACAGAAGTGGCGATGTCCTTCTCGAGAGTTCTAGGTGTATTTTCAACCTGATACCCGGGATTTGTGGTGAAGACTCACTTGTACTTATTCTTTGCAGCATCCTTCGCAATATCAGAGAAATGACAGATTCAGCGAAATACAACTCAGCTTTGGCTACCGCTGCAATGAAGAATCTTATTCAAATAAGGGAAGCCGGTGCTTTCATCTCATCAGAACTCTACTATGCACTTAAAGAAAAGAACGGGAATATTCCTGAGGAACTGAGTGTTTGGAAAGAAATGGCGGCAGAAGAAAGAGTGCGCAGAGTAAAAATCCCCTGGGAAGATAGGGAGCATTTGTAGTTTCCAAAATAGAAAATCATCTATTGTGTACTGAGGAAATCTTGGGATGTCTCTTAATTAGTGCATTGTGATAGGAGTATTGGAATGTTCATTACAAAGTTTGTCAATGTACCTGATGAAATTCTACGAGCTCGCGAAGATGGAATGCTGGTCGTCTTTGCTGGCGCCGGGGTCTCTATGGGACCACCATCGTGTCTTCCCAATTTTCCGCAACTAGTTAAGCAAATTGCTGAACAGTGCGCCGAGGATTTCAGCGAGAGAAAACATCCAGCTTTTGATGAATATCTAGGGGAACTGGACATCAAATACGGTATGGTGAATGAAAGAGCAAGAGCCATAATCGGTCGATCTGATTCGTTTCCCAATATCCTTCATAGAGACATTTCACAGTTATTCACAGCTGACAATCTGAGAATAGTGACAACGAATTTTGACAGGCACTTTTCAACCGCAATTGAAAAACTGAAAGCAGAAGAACATTTTGACATGTTGCCCAATGAATTCTCTGCTCCTGCACTACCTAGGGGCGACAAATTTAAGGGTGTGGTCTACCTGCACGGAAATATCGCTCAGGATGCGGAAGAACTTATTGTCACTGACACTGACTTCGGAAGAGCATATCTTTCGGAGGGGTGGGCCTCTGATTTTGTACGTGCTCTTTACAGCTCCGATTACACTATCTTGTTTATAGGCTATTCTCATTCAGACCCAATGCTAAAGTACCTTGCACGGGGACTGAGGATTCGTAAAAACAACAAATTCTCATTCGTGTCTGGCAAAGAGATTAGGAAAGGTAAAGATGCATTTTGGAGCAGCCTCGGGGTTGGAGTTATTCCTTTCCCTATGTCAAATAAGAAGAACAAGGGCCTCTTTTTCAGGTTGGAAGAAGCAGTCTCCGAACTGGCAAGGCAATTCAGCATGGGCTTTCTAGATCACACTTACAGGATACAGTCTATCGCTAGAGCTAAGCCTCCTATCAGAAATGAGGAAACCGATTATATTCACTATATCTTGAAAAGAGTGGATCTTGCTAAGCAGTTTTGCAGCGAAGCGCTCAGCTATGATTGGCTTGAATGGGCAAGTATAAATGGAATTCTTGACAGCCTATTCTCGCCCAACCTTACTGAATTGACTGAAATTGAGAAAGTCCTTTCAGACTGGCTTGCAGAGATTGCTTCTCAAGACACTTCTCTGAAGACGATTAAGCTTATTGCCTCGCAAAGGAAGGATATTCATCCTGAAGTAGTTTACTATCTCGTTCGGGCTCTTGTCTACAAAGAAACGCCGAGGAATGCTAAGAACGACTGTATACTTTCGGAATGGCTGACACTTATCCTTGACAAAAGCAGGTCGATAACTATCTACCCTCTAGAGTGGATAATTGATATTCTAGAGAAAAAGTTCAGTGCTTTGAACAGATCACTCGTGCTTACTGTCACGGACTTCCTGTTTCGTTTTGTTGATAATAGACAGTCGTCAGTATTCGAAGATCTTCTTTTCCACAACGTGAAACCATTGGCAAACGAGATTACGATTAAAGAATTCTGGCAACGCATACTTAAACCAAAACTGTCAGAGCTATCTGGTGATTTGCTAGAACTACTTACTTATAAATTCGTTAGCATTTTCAATAAACTGAAAGCCACCGGGAGCGTAGACGAGAACTGGGATCACTTCAGCGTAATGAGAAGCAGTATCGAAAAACAAGAGAGTGCTAGAGAAGAGTCAATCGATCTTCTCATAGATATTTTAAGAGAAGCAATTGACTTTCAGATAATGAACTCCGATCCCGATCGTTTGTTACACTATAACAATTGGAAACACTCTAAAATGTCTTTGCTTGAAAGGTTATTCCTATACTGCGTTAAGAAGGACGATTATTACTCAAACGATGAAAAGGTAAACGCCATTCTTCAGAGTGATTGGCTATTTAAGAGTTCTCTGGAAGTAGAAGTACAAGCGATTTTGACTGAGAGTTCCAAGTTATCGCAAAACACCGTACTGAGCCTGGAAGAATGCTTGGCTTACAAAGAGAAAGAGATTAGAGCCCTGAATGATGGGGAGAAGAAGAGAGCCTTCTATCATGAACTCTACAATCGCCTACTGTGGACAAAAGAATCTGAGAATAGCACAGATTATGTGAATAACACCGTAACGCGTATTGAAGAACAATATGGCTTCAAGCCTTCGACGGAGGTTCTAAAGCCGGGTGTTAGAAGCTATCCTGTTACCTTCGTATCGCCCAAGTCGGTAGATGAGCTGAGAAGAATGCCTTTTCCTGAACTTATAGAGCTTATGAGCAGATTCGCAGCACCTGTTCATAAGCAAGAAGAAGATAGAGTACTCGAATATAGTAACTACGCAATCCTAAATCAAGTAACAGAAATTGTTTCGACAGACTGGAAATATGCTGAATCATTGCTGGAGTATCTAAATCAATCAGAGCTAAACAAGTCCTTGTGGCACGCGCTTTCGTATGGGCTAACAAAAGCAAAGAAAGAGTCTGTTCATTGGGATTCTGTTATAGAGCAACTATCGTCGACACGACATAAGGATGAAATAATCGCTGAGATTGCTATGATACTTGAATCCTTTCCTAGAGAAGACCTGACTATCAGCTCTTCACTTCTGCAAAAGGGTATGGAGCTTGCCATCTACTGCTTCGAGAGGTTGAGAAATAATGAAAAGTCAGTATTTCTAACAGAAGAAAAAAAGCCCGAATGGCTTATGCGGGCAATAAATCAACCTTCTGGAAGACTAGTAATATTCATGATAATTGTTCTCTATAATGCTGTGAATAGGAATGATAATGATAAAGAACTTCGATTAAAGATTATTGAGTTTCTGGAGCGCATTCTTTCCGGAAAGACATTCAGCGATGGAATAGGGAGGATCATTATCGCAAGCCAGTTGCATGTTCTATACTATATTGATCAGGATTGGTGCAAGAGCAAAGTGGTGACTTCATTCGATTGGAAGAAACCGAAACGAGCAGTGCAAGCGTGGTGTGGTTTTTTAGGCTGGAGTAACTACAATATTCCCTTACTTAAGGCTATTCAGAAGTACATAAAACAAACTATAGAGAAAATCGACTTAATTAATGAGAGATATACTCCGAGGTTCTATTCCCTCTTATCAGATGTATTGTTTTTCTTGCTCGATGGAGAGGATAGAGACAGGTTTCTCAGATTCATTGTGGCCACAGGTAACCAAATGCTGCTGGAAGGACTTCACAAGAGTATAAAGGCCAGAATGAAGGATCTCGAAGAAGAGAAAGCACAAGACGCCTGGAAGAACTGGATAGAAGAATACATAAGCGATAGGGCAAATGGCAAATATGCCAAGAATTTTTCCTTTGAAGAAGCTAGGATAACCATTGATATGCTTTCAGAGCACGAAGGTTTGTTCAGAGAAGGCGCTGGGCTCTTAGCGGAAGCGGTAGGGACGAAGGGCGATCAAGACGACTGGTGGATGCCCGAATTCTTGAATGATAAAGAGCTATGTGAAGAAAACACCGATCTATGTGCCGAGCTACTATCAAAATGGCTAAAGACAAAAAACCAAGTCTACTTAGCACAGAATCGCAGAGCTTCTGTCGATAGCGTCATAGAAAGATGTAAAGACGAGGATCTGAAACGGACTTTGATAGAAGAGTGTATCAGGCTGAGAATTCGCGATTGTTAGGTCTAGCTATACCAAGAAACGGGAGTATACTGAGGCCGGGAAACACTGTCGGATTTGCAGGGTCAAACTCCAATTCTTGAAAGAAACCCCGGAAATGACCGGGGTTTTTTTGATTCGCAAACCATTGCATTTGGTTTTCTTTGTAACAATGAATATAATAGTCAACAGACGCAATCTGATCAACTTCGCAACTCTGAGCTCTACTTCTGGCAGTTACGTCCGTTATTCATTATCGCAAGAAGCAGACAAATAGACATATACTGTAGACAACACACATGCGAAGAACGAGCACAGGAAGCGAGAGCAGTTTTCTTAGGTTCAGGTATTCAGATCGTGATTTAAGGTGCAGACTGAGAAACTGGAAGGCGGAAGCTTATGCTTCATCTATCTGAGGAATCTCAGAGCAAATTTTCGGATAAGACAGGAGTAGAAATCGAAACAATAGCGTATAGAGAACACTTAATTGGCGACCGATCCATCACAATGAATCAACGGAGGATAACATGACCAACTTCAACGAAATATCCAACTTCATCTGGAGTATAGCTGACCTAATAAGAGATGTCTTCAAGCGAGGGAAGTATCAGGATGTCATTCTTCCATTCACCACGCTTAAGCGCTTGGATTCTGTTCTTGAAGGCACAAAGAAAGATGTTCTCGAGACGTCAAAGAAGCTAAGCGAGAAAGGGATAGAAAATCGAGATCCCCAGCTGAGAAAGGCTTCGGGCTATGCTTTTTATAATACATCTCGCTACACATTTAGAACCCTTCTGGATGACGCTCAAAATCTGAGAGATAATCTGACTGCCTACATAAACTCCTTCAGTCCAAACGTTCGGGAAATAATGGAGAAATTCGACTTTTTCAGGACTATTGAAAAGCTCGATCAATCTGGTCTTTTGTATCTTGTCATGCAAAGATTCAACGACAGCAATCTAGATCTTCATCCCGACAAAGTTGACAATCTTACAATGGGCTATGTATTTGAGGACCTCATCCGCAGATTCAACGAAGCGCTCAACGAAAACCCCGGGGAACATTTCACCCCTAGAGAAGTCATTAAAGTTATGGTCAATCTCTCGGTGAACAACGACAAGGAGATCCGCGAGAAAAATCACGTTGTGAGAACGATATACGACCCTTGCTGTGGATCCGGTGGAATGCTCTCGATCGCCAAGGAAAGAATAATGGAAATAAATGCGGAAACGGAGGTCTATCTCTACGGTCAGGAGGTAAACCCTGAAACCTACGCGCTCTGTAAGTCAGATATGCTAATAAAGAGTGTTGATGGGAGAGATGCAGAAAACATAAGGGATGAATCGACACTATCCAAAGACAAGTTCCCGAACGACAGATTCGACATAATACTGGCTAATCCGCCTTATGGAAAAGACT
>DSBT01000052.1 GCA_011045915.1 Mesotoga infera | reverse complement strand
GATCTGGGAATAGTTCAGAACTTGCTGATACGAGTTGTAGGTAAGGGTGATTTCTTCTATCCATTTCAGTTCGGAGGTATAAGGGAAGAAGATCTACTGGGAACTGTCGGCAAAATCTGCCGGCTCCCATCGGTGAGAGTTGTCGGAGTTACAAGTTTTCCATGCTTCAGATTTGATGTAAAAGCGAGAAAGACGATGCCCATGCCGAATCTGTTCACCCTGAAGCGCTCGGTGAAGGCTCTGGAGAAGGAACTGGGGCTAAGAATAGTACAGATAAACGCGCCCGGAGACAGTTCGGCACAGATGATGGACCAGTTCAGAGAACTTGGGGTAACCCATGTAGAACCCGGGAACGCGTTCACCGGTACGACTCCGTGGCACGCGTTCGAGGATTTGCCCGAGAAACCTGCCTGGCTGTATTTATCAGAGATTTCGCATGTTGATGGTGATGACGCGTATGCAATTGGAGGAGGCCTAATGAGCGGCGATTCACCAATGGGCATCTGGTCAACGCTCTATCATAATCACAGGCTTGGTGCGCTCTCGGGAAACAATGTGGATTTGATACTTGAAAGGAAGATCCTTGCCGAGAGATCGGGCTACATTGATTACTACGGGACTCTGTATGGAAACAGGGAAGTCGAATTCTCCGTGGGAGATTCCGTGATCTATGGTCTACGGAATCAGGTGTTCGTCTCCAGAGCAAACGTAGCCATTATCAAAGGTATTCAGAGTCACAAGCCTGTTTTAGTTGGAATCTTTGACAGACTTGGGAACCCAATCGAAGCAAGTTTCTTTGGGAGGTAAGAAGCACCAAACTATCTAATGGAGGTGTAAAGATGTTGAGAAAGAGCTTAGCAATCGTTCTGTTAGTTACTTTCTTAGCCGTTGCCGGGTCAGCAGCCCTTGCAGCTGAGAAATTCAGAGATGTCCCGCTAGAACTCATTCAGTTGATGGAGAAGCAGTTCCATCAGGTCTGGACTCCGGCAGGTCCAAATGGCGAACCAGTAAGAGGAGCTGGAGACCTAGAGCTGACTGCAGAAGAAATCGAAAAAGCAAAGGCGCTGGATCTCGGTCAATATTACTTCATGGGCGCGAGCTTGGACATGACAGAGACCCTTAACAGATTTGGTATGAACAAGGTTCTGGCCTCTATCGGCAAACCCGAGATAAGCTTCATGGGTTCCAACTCAATAGCCGATCAGATCGACCAGGTAACTACCCTGGCAGGAAAGGCCGATGACATTGGTTTCGTCGTTGCGCAGGCCTGGGAAGCAGTGACATTAGGCCCTTCATTCGTCGAACTTGCTAAAGCGGGCGTTCCTCAGCTTCACAACTGGACAACTCCTGCAGGACTTCAGAACGAAGAGTACTATATTGGTCTCGTTGATGCCGATGGTTATGGCCAGGGCGCTGCAGCTGCAGAAATCCTTGCCTACGCCATGGGTTACAAGGGAGAAGTCGGTCTTATCTACTTTGCCCTGGAACAGTGGACAAACGTTATGAGGCTAAAGGGTGCGGAAGATACATTTGCAAAGTATCCGGACATAAAGGTAGTCGGCAAGGCAGGTTTCACAGATCCATCTCAGTCTTTTGATCTGGCTATTGGTCTACTGCAGAAGTATCCCGAAATCGATGCCATGTGGGGAACCTGGATGATGGGAGTTGCCACTGGCGCTGCTGAAGCAGTTCTTTCTCTTGGCAGGCTCGGTGAGGTCATTGTGGCAGCACCCGACCTGGGAGGAAAGGCTGGAGCTCAGTACATCGCAGACCCGGATAACCCGATCATCGGAGCCGCAGAGGCCGACTGTATTGAAATGGGAGAGAATTCAGTCAACGCAGCCATTAAGTGGTATCTCGGCAACACTGAAATCGCCCAGGGTTACTTCGTAAGCAGAGTATACCCGGTAGTGAAGGCGAACCTAGTAGATGTATACAACAAGACTAATCTCGAAGCAATAGGCGAACTTCCACAGGAAGTTATAGACCTGCTCGACTAAAAAAGCTCAGAACTGTAATTCATTGGGAGGGCTTTGCCCTCCCTTGTTCTTGCGGTTTGCGATGATAATCAGCTCTCAAACTGATTTTTCAGAATAGACATGGAGATACATTGCAACCGCGGAGCACAAGAATGACATTCAGCTCAATATAACCGCGCATGAGCACGAAATTGAGATATGATAATTCCTAAGATGAACGTGTGAACTTTGATAATGAAAAGGGCAATCCCAATAAGGGTTTCCACACTTCTTGAGTTTAATTCAGTTAATTGAAGCTGGAATCGTTCACCGCGATTTCTTCATAGTAGCGAAGTCTTCGCAAATACCGGCGAAGTATTGTTAAATGACTCAATCGAGTTTGAGAGGGTGCATATGTTTTCGCTTTTGCTAGTCATTATCTACATCGCATTTGTAAGTCTTGGCTTGCCAGATTCGTTGCTAGGCTCTGCATGGCCCGCTATGAAGGATTCATTCAACGTTCCACTGTCGTTTGCGGGTATTGTCTCCATGATTATTTCTGGTGGTACGATTGCTGCCAGTCTCATGTCAGACCGTTTTACGCGAAAATTGGGAACGGGACTTGTCACTTCCATAAGCGTTGCAATGACTGCGGTGGCTCTTCTTGGGTTTTCCTTGTCGAAGTCTTTCATTATCATCTGCCTTTTCGCGGTGCCTTACGGCCTGGGTGCCGGAGCAATCGATGCGGCCCTCAACAATTATGTCGCCTTGCATTACGCTTCGCGGCATATGAGCTGGCTTCATTCATTCTGGGGAGTCGGGGCATCCATCAGTCCGTATATTATGAGCTTTTCCCTCGGAACACGGCTCGGTTGGCGGGGAGGGTACGCAACGGTTGCAGTTATTCAGATCATGTTGACTATGATTCTGTTCGCCACTTTGCAGAAATGGAAGAACGGGAAAATCGATTTGATAGATTCCGGAAAAAGCACTTCGAAGCCACTGACTATTGCTAAAGCAGTGAAGATCAAGGGCGTTCCCTCTATCTTGATCGCATTTTTCGGGTACTGTGCCCTTGAAACAACTACGGGACTCTGGGCAAGTACTTATCTCGTCGAGTATCGTGGAGTCGACGTAGAGACTGCAGCAATGTTTGCATCGCTCTTCTATATGGGAATAACTTGCGGCCGGTTCCTGAACGGCTTCGTTGCAGATAGATTTGGAGACAGGAAATTGATCCGTTACGGGATTGTTGTAATGACCGTAGGCGTAGTAATGGTTGGCACTCCATTCAATACAGAAGTTGCTTTACTGGGATTGATTGTAATCGGTTTAGGTTGTGCGCCTATATATCCTTCCATAATTCACGCAACGCCATCGAACTTCGGAAAGAAAAACTCCCAGGCCATTATTGGAATCCAGATGGCAAGCGCATACTCAGGTACCACTTTCATGCCTCCATTGTTTGGACTAATTGCAGGCAATTTGAGTATTGGATTCTACCCTGTATACCTTACAATGTTTGCTCTCTTGATATTGATCATGACCGAAAGTTTGAATAGAACTGTAGATAGCAACAGTACAATGGGGAAGCTAAGACCCTAATTAGTCCAGATTGCTTCTTCCATAATCCTGGACTCTTCCCGGAGGGCGGTGGACCGTTGACGGGCAACGTTGTCTTTGGCAGCGATCAGCGGGTTCATGTTCTTAAGCGTGCAGCGGATCTTCAGGAGCCAGTCTGCTAGTGCAGGCCAGTCACTGCAAGCAGTGGCGAGAAAGACTACAAGAATACCAAACCGATTTAACGAGGTCAGTTCCGCTTCACGGTCAATGAAGCCGTTGTTTTCACGTGAAGATCGAGATTCTGACCAGAAGCTTTGTCAGAATGACAGAATGTGATGCTTTAGAGTTTCCAAACGTTATCATCATGAGAGTGTTTTTTCGAGGACTCATCGCATTTATGACGACAGAATCTTTTGAAATAACCATTCGCTGTCATCCCGGACTTGATCCGGGATCTGATTCCAAGAACGAACAACCTGGACGCGTAGCGTCGGAACGAAGAACCGATCTTCTCAAAGGATGACAGAATGTGATGCTTTAGGGATTTCCAAATGTTATCATCATGAGAGTGTTTTTTCGAGGACTCATCGCATTTATAACGACAGAGTCTTTTGAAATAACCATTCGCTGTCATCCCGGACTTGATCCGGGATCTGATTCCAAGAACGAACAACCTGGACGCGTAGCGTCGGAACTGGCCACCGCAGGTGACTGGCTTCTCAGATGTCTAGACTTAGAGGGAGAACTATGAAGGCAGAGAGAATCTACTATTTGTACGCGGGATTTGTCTATTTCTTCTTCAATATGGTCTTTGCGATAAGCGGCGTATATTATGTCCAGCGTGTCGGCCTCAACCCTCTCCAGCTGGTTCTTGTGGGAACGGTTGTAGAAACCTCCGCTCTGATCTTCGAGATCCCTACCGGCGTCTTCGCCGATTCTGCCGGCAGGAAGAAATCCGTAATACTCGGTATGATGATTGTCGGTCTCAGCTTCGTAATTGAAGGAGCGATCCCCCTGTTTTGGACAATCATTATGGCTCAGATAGTTGCCGGAGCAGGATACACTTTCCTCAGCGGGGCAG
>DSBT01000051.1 GCA_011045915.1 Mesotoga infera | reverse complement strand
TGAACACCGAGACTATTGACAAGGCAAAGGCTCTGGAAGAAAAGTACGCTGCCAAGAGCTCGTTTGCAGTTGATGAAGAGCTTGAACAGATGAAGAAAGATCTTGGCGTTTAGAAGTTTTCCCGGTTTTTAGTTGTTCTTAAGTAATTATGCTTTTCGCAGCAGAAGCGTCTCCAGAGTAAACGCGAGATTGAATGAGAAGAAACAGATGGGCCAGCCTTTTGCTGAAATTGCTGAAGCCGAAGATAAGCTTGATTAGTGTGTCCGCTCCGGACTCATGCAGCTTGTTTCGGCTTTTTCTCTTTCCACTCGACTCTCCCAGTCTATTTTGAAGAATAGCCGTATCGCGAAGGCAAACCGTCCAGAAAATCGAGTTGATTGCGGGCTCATCCTCAAGACGAACCCTCTTGATTTAAACAGACTTACGTTCTGTGGAGGTGAATTGTGATAGAGATTCCCGAAGCATTTGTGCTTGCGAGTCAGATAGACGAGAATCTTTCCGGCAGGACAGTTGTCGGAGTTGAAGTGCCTGAGAATCCAGACAAGTTCTCTTTCTATCTTGGAGATCCACACGAATATAAAAGACGGTTGACTGGTTCGATTTTTTCTTCGGCCGGGGCAATAGGTGGAATGGTAGAAATTTCCGCCGACAGGAGGCGATTGGTTTTCTCAGATGGGGCCGCCCCGAGGTTCTACTCTCAAGATGAGAAGCCAAAAGCGAAGTCCCAGCTCACAGTGAAGTTCGGCGACGGTTCATCCCTGAGTGTTTATGTTCGGCTTTATGGAGGGCTATGGTGCTTCGAAGAAGGTGATTTTGACAACAAGTACTATTTTGTGGCACAGGAGAAACCGTCACCTATCAGTGACGATTTCGATGAAAACTATTTCTCGAAGCTCTTTGACTTCGAAAAAGCCGATTAACTTAGTCTAAAAGCCTTCCTGGCAACGGAGCAGCGGATACCGGGCTTGGGTAACGGTGTATTTCAAGATATAGCCTGGACTGCCGGGCTTCATCCAAGAATAAAGATAGGTAAGATTTCTGATGGTGACAAAGAGAGGTTGTTTTCTTCGATTAAGACCGTTCTCAAAGATATGACTGAAAATGGTGGTAGAGATTCTGAGAAGGACCTCTTTGGAGTTGAAGGGAAGTATAAGACAATCATTGGGAGGGCGACTTTTGGCAAGGCTTGTCCCAGATGTGGCGGGACGATAGGAAGTCAGAACTATCTTGGCGGAAAGGTATATTTCTGCCCATCTTGCCAGAGGCTGGAGTGAATGCTTCACCCCTTCAACTGTCTTGAGAAGATACTGATTTAGCTTCAAGAGAGTTAATGGGTACTCTATCATAGGTTATACTTACCTTGATAGAGAATGTTGAGCAAGGAGGATTTTCCGTGAGAAGTTTTTCTGAGCTTATTTCCTTGGCTAAGGCTAAGGGTCCACGAAGAGTTGTGCTTGTTGGTTCGGAAGACAGAGAAGCAGTCAAAGCCCTGAAATTTGCGTTTGATGAGGGAATCGCGGTGCCAGTCTTCGTAGGCGATGAAGAAAGAACGAATGAAATCCTTGAAGAAGAAGGGCTAAAGGGAGAAGTTGTGGGTGCTTCAAGTTCCGAGGAAGTATGCGAGAAGGGTATCAGACTGGTGAACTCCGGATATGCCGATATAGTTTTGAAAGGCCTTGTCAAGACCTCTACACTGCTAAAGGCAGTTCTCAACAAAGAATGGGGGCTGAGATCCGGAAAAATTCTGAGCCATATTGCCGCTCTTGAAGTCCCGGCAATTGATAGAATTGTCTTCATTACAGACGGTGGAATGGTAATTCGGCCAGACCTGCCGACCAAAATATCTATAATCGAAAACGCAGTATCCTTTTTGAAGTCACTGGATTACGAAAAGCCAAAAGTCGCATTGGTAGCGGCTGTTGAGACAGTAAATGAAAACATGCCGGAAACCCTTGAGGCAGCAGTGATCTCGAAGATGGGCCAGAGGGGACAGATAACAGATTGTGAGATAGATGGGCCTCTTGGAATCGATAATGCATTATCGTCGTTCGCAGCGGAAATAAAAAAGGTTACCGGTCCAGTTGCTGGCAGGGCTGATCTACTTGTTGTGCCCGATATTGCCAGCGGAAATTTCCTTGGGAAATCCGCCGTCTACTTTGCAGGTGGTAAAATTGCAGGGCTTATTTTGGGTGCCTCGGCACCGATTGTTATTGTATCCAGGGCCGACTCATCTCCCTCGAAACTCGCATCGATAGCTTTGGCAAGTTACTCATTAGGAGATAACAATGAAAGTGGTGTTTGAGGATGAAGTTCTGGATCTTGAAGGCGGAATTTCAGTCAGAGAACTTCTTATCAGTCTGGACGTTGATTCCGATCGGTACATAGTATTAGAGGACAAAAAAATGGCTGATCTGGACAGTCCTCTTGATGACGGTTCAGAGGTCTTGATCATCAAAGCGATCGTGGGTGGGTAGAGATTCAAGGAAGCTGCAGACAAAGTTATCAGGGATCTCAACACCGAGTTCAAGATTCTTTTTGTGTTCTCCATGGTAATCGCTGCCGCCTGTGGCAATTAGATCAAGTTCCTTCGAGATCTCAAGAAGATCATTCCTTGTCTCCAGATCGTACGTCTTGTAAAACACCTCGATTCCTTTCAGACCGTAAGATTTCATTGTTCTTACCATCTCCATGGTCCGATCACGATCGAGAGTCATGGAAAGAGGGTGAGCCAGGACTGGAATGCCCTCGGCAGAAAGGATGAGTTCTATGGCGGCTTTTATCGACAGCTTTTCTTTCTCTACGTATGCTCTTCCCTCTCTCCCGATGAACTGAGAAAAGGCCTCTTCTATGGAATCAGCGTACCCCTTCTTCACAATAAGATTCGCTATATGAGGCCTTCCGAGACTCTCGCCAGGAAAAGAATATTCAAGTTCTTCATCTGTTATATGAACTCCAAGAGATCTCAGCCTTGAGAGAATTCTGGTATTCCTTAGATCTCTTTTCAGTCTGACTTCTTTCAACTGGTTTTCGATAGAGACGACCGATGAAACCATACCGTAACCAAGAATGTCAAGAGTCTCGTGAAAATCACAGCTGATCTCCACTCCTCTTACGTATCTTATTCCCATCTGAGAAGAAAGATCGCTTGCTTCAGCTTGACCGGCAAGAGTGTCATGATCTGTTATCGAGAGAGCGGTAATTCTCTTCTCGAGTGATTCTTCAATTATCCCAGCAACCGAGCTGGTTCCGTCTGAATGGTCTGAATGACAGTGAAAATCAACAAACATTCGTCTGCCACCTTTCTTACTAATGATGATATTATTCTACTAGAGGTGATGACAATAGAATACTACCTCAGTGAAGGGACAATTCTGAAGAAACGTTACAAAGTTATCGAGCCGTTGGGTAGGGGTGGGTTCGGTTTAACTTATCTATGCTCTGACTTTCACAAGGGAAATAATGTCGCAGTGAAAGAGTTCTTCCCAAGAGGCGTAGAAAGAGAAGGCAACAACGTTAGACCGGTTAGCGATGACCTGAGAGAGATCTATTTCGACAAGCTCTCTTCCTTCTCCGAAGAATTCACGATAATGTCCAGAATCGAAGATGACAGAGTTGTTAAGGTTCTAGATCTTTTCACAGAGAATAACACCGCTTACTATGTGATGGAGTTCATAAGTGGAAAGACTTTAAAGGACACAGTAAAGAACGAAGGTGTGATGAACGATGGAAAGGCTTTTGAAATGGTGGACAGCATACTTGAAGGAGTATCGTCTATTCACGAAAGAGGTTATATTCACGGCGACTTAAAACCTACCAACGTAATGCTGACAGATGATGGAAAAATAAAAGTGATGGATTTCGGCGCAGCCTGTCTAAAGGATGTGTACCTTATGAATTCCCTCTCTAAAGTAGTCTCCCTCAGTTATACGTGTCCTGAGAAATTCTTTTCTTCATCGCCGCCGAACTATTCATGGGATGTGTATTCAGTTGGGGGGATTCTATTCTTTCTGGTGAGCGGAGAGGATCCTGTTCCATCGACGGAAAGAGTTAAGGGAGTACCACTAATCTTCGACACATTTTCAAGAAGGGCCAGGCGAATTCTCGACAAATCAATGGCATTGCTCTCGGAGAAAAGATACTCCGATGCAGTCGCTTTCAGAAAGGCCTTGAAGTCCAGATTCTTTGGACTTTGAGTCAGCGTCTGGCAATCAAGTCGTATACATTTTCCATCTCTGTTGAAAGATCAGAGAATTCGTCGATTTCTTCCAGAAGGCCAAGAAACATCTCTTTGACTTTCGCCTGAGCTTCCTCAAGGGATTCGTAAGAGAGTATAGTGAGTTTATCTTGTTTATCATCTTTTCCCGGCGTCTTTCCTAGCTCACTTTCTGTAGATATTACATCTTTTATGTCATCCATCATCTGAAACAACTTGCCGAATCTCAGCCCCAGTTGGCGCATTTTAACGAACTTCTCTTCCTCTTTTTCGGCAAATGGAGCTGCGAAACAGAAGCCGAAAAGAGAGCCCGTCTTGGCAGCGTGAATTCTTTCCATTTGTTCTCTTGACTTGTTTTCGGGAAAGACGTCTTCGAACTCACCTTTGACAACCTCCAGAGAAGTCTCTTGCCAGAGTCTCAATAGATTCAGCTTGGAACTGATTTCGATATCCAGAGAAGAGATTAGTTCTGAGGGATACAGCATCAGAAAATCCCCGGCCAATATGGCTTTGCACTCACCAAATTTTACGTGACTGGATGGCAAGCCCCGCCTTATAATATCGTTATCTATTGCAGGCAGGTCATCGTGGATCAAACTTCCGCTATGGAATAGTTCTACGGCAATCCCTGTCTTTAAAGCATTTTCCTCTCCAAAACCAGTGTACCTCGATAGTTCCCAGACAAGATATGCTCTAATTCTCTTTCCACCGGCCAGAGGAGTATAAGAGACTACTTCTTTCAAAGGTTCGTGAAGGTTCAGTTCATCGAGAAACCTTCTCAGATACGCGTTGAAAAAGGGCGCAAATTCAGCTAGATTCATTGTTCTCGTCTTTTCCTCTAAAGTGTTTCTTGAGCTCTTCAATGTCAAGATTTTCAATGAACTTCTTGAATCCTTCATTTTCCTCTTCCTGACCGTGCTTAAGAGTGTCAGTCTGAAGGTTGCTCAGGTCGATTGAACTCTCCAAGAATACGGCATCTTCTACGAAAATGGGGAAGCCCTTCTTGACGGCAAGCACTAGACAGTCCGATGGGCGAGCATCTATTATGTACAATTGACCGTTTCGATCCTGCAGATGTAGAGCCGCGTAATAGATATTGTCTTTTACCTGCCCGATCACCGCCTTTTCGAAAGTGCCCCCAAGTTGTGAGACTGTATTTACAAATAGATCGTATGTCAGAGGTCTCGGGAAGTCTTTTCCACTAACAGCAAGAGCAAGAGCCTCTGCTTCAAATGGGCCGATCCATATTCCAAACCCTTTGTTTGTCTTTTCAACCTCCAGTATGACTACCGGGGAATTGCTCTGGTCCAGGGCCAACCCCCTAAGTCTTACCTGCAACATAAAGCCCACCTCAGTTTCTAAGTGATTCCAGCGCATCTCTAATTATATTATAGACTCCTGCGCTGAACTCTTTTTCGGAAGTGAAATCTTCCGGCACAACCGGCTTAGATATGGCAAGAGAGATCCTTGACGGAGTGATAAGGAAACTGTTCTTCTTCAGAAGATTACGAGTTCCGTCTAGAGCGACAGGTACGACTTTCACCCCAAGTTTGAAAGGTATTGAAAGACTCCCGTCTTTGAATTCCCCAATTTCACCGGCAGTGCTCCGGGTCCCTTCAGGAAAGAGCAGAATTGTCCCGTCCTCTTTCAGTATTCTGAAGATTTTTCTAATAGCGCCTGCCGTTTGCGATCTGTTTCCCCTTTCAATGTATACTCCATCTAGAGCACTCACGAACCAGCTGACGCCTGGAATTTTCGACAACTCTTTTTTTGCTATGAAAGAAATTTCCGGATACACATAGCCAGGTATAAGCGGTATGTCGAACGCACTTTGGTGATTTGCCACGATAACCATCGGTCCTGTCTGGGGTACATTTTCCTTACCTGTTACCTTGACCTTTGATCCCGAAAGCACAAAGGCTGCCCTGCCAAACCTCGAGACCTCTCTCGATATGAAAGTCTTTCTCTCTTTCTTCCCTCTTATCCTGCCTATAAAGTTCCCGATAAGGATCACGATTCCGCCATAGACGCAGATGTAAAGGACTCCAAGCACGGCTATCCAGACAGTAACCACCAGACTAAGTAGCTTTTTCAGGAATTTCAATTCCCCCTACCTCCAATATTTTGCCATTCTTCATTCTGTACATTACCGACTTGTTCAGGGTTTTCGTCGTCAAATCCTCAAAGTCCAGCCCGGCTTCTACCCGGTTGATGTCAAATAGTCTTGCCTTTGTTGCAGGACTCGACGGTACGAAGACCGTACAACAGTCTTCATAAGGCAGTATTGACGTCTCGAACGTCCCGATTTTCTTGGCAAGTTCTATTGTTTCGATTTTATCGTAAGTGAGCAAAGGCCTGAGCACTATCAGATCTGTCTGTTCTTCGATTACTCTCAGATTTTCGAGAGTCTGGCTCGCCACCTGGCCAAGGTTCTCTCCTGTCACGACAGCAATTATCCTGTTCATTTCAGCAATTCTGTTGGTGATCCTCATCATTAACCTTCTCTGACAGACAAGGCTGTATCTCTCTTCAACATGTTTGTGAACGGCAATCTGAGCTTCTGTGAAGTGAATTGAATATAATCTAAACTCCCTGCCTCCATTGTATAGGGAAAGGGATTTCGCAAGTGAGAGAACTTTGTCGAAAGCCTTCTCTCCGGTGTATGGAGGACTGGAGAAGTGAATGGCGTCGAGATCCAATCCCCTCTTCTGAGCGAGCCAACCGGAGACAGGACTATCTATCCCTCCGGAAAGCAGCAGAATAGCCCTGCCGCTAACTCCGACAGGGAGACCTCCATTTGCAGTCGTTTTTCCGCATGAAATGAGAACTCCTTCATTTCTTATCTCAATCTCGATCTTGAAATCCGGATTGTGAAGATCGACGGAAGTTTCGGGAATCTCTTCAAGAATCCTCTCCCCCACAAGAGGATTTAGTTCGATGCTTTTCAATGGAAATCGCTTGTCGAGCCTTCTGGTTTCTACTTTAAAGGTTCTATTTCCTCTCTCGAGCTCTCTCTTTGCAAGGTCGGTGGAAGTCAGGTATATGTCCTCAAGATCGTAAGTTGTCCAAGTCCCCAAACTGTAGTTCTGGATTCCGAACGTCCGGGACATTACTTCTGTTGCCGTGTCCAGCTTATCAGAAGGTACGGTGACTATTATTCGCCCCCGGATCCTTTCTACGGTCGACTTTCCCAATTGTCTCTTTATGTTGTTTGACAGGACCTTCTCGAAGAGTTTTCTGTTTCCCTGTTTAAGAGCAATTTCACCATATCTCACTACCACGAATCTATCCATGAAGTACCTCCGATTGTTTTTGTCAATGTAGTTATATAATATTCCTATCATACAATCTTACTTAGGAGGTGTTCCTTTACATGAAGAAACTGCTATTAATCTCTTTCTTGGCTCTATTTTCATCGCTCTTTGTCGCTACGGATTTCGATACGCTCCACTCTGAGTTTGTTCAGATAAGGGCCGTACAGAACACTGAGCTAATGACTAGCTTCATAGAGAGGCTCGAATCAGAGGATTTGGGAGACATAGAAATTCTCACGTTGCTTGCGGACTCTCACAGAGAGTATGCGAACTGGATAGAAGACAAGAAAGATAGAGAAACTCACTATAAGAAAGCAAGAGAACTTGCGGAGAAGGCTATAGGAATGAACGATTCTTATGGGATGGCCTACTACGTCAAAGGGGCGGCAATAGGACAGCTCGCTCAGATGGCAGGGATAATCCAGTCTATGTTCCTGATAACCGACTTCGATAAGAGTATAGATAAGGCCATGGAACTTATGCCAGACAGTCCTTTTCCCTTCATTGCTAAAGGAATGAGAGATAGGGATACTCCCTGGCCTTACCGAAATTACGGAAAGTCTGAAGAACGATTCCTGAAGGCTATCGAAAATGATCCTGCATACATCAACAGTTACTACGAGCTCGCCCTCCTCTATCAAGTATGGAAAAAGAAGGATTTGGCCGCACAATACTACAGGAAGGTTCTTGATCTGGAAATTCAGACTAATTTCGTGGTTCAAGGGCAGGAGTCGAAGGAAAAGGCTCAGAAGTGGCTGGAAGATAACGGATACTGATGCTTTACAGAATCATCTTCTCTCTCGTTCCACTTGTTCTTATGCCGTTTCTCAATTACTCGTTTTTGCTATCGGCGGTAGCCGCTTCTCTAGTTTTTACGGGTATGATTCTTGGAAGCAAGTCAGTTCGTGTTTCTAGAATCCAGAACCTTACCCTTGTTCTCTTCTATGTAGTTCTATTATTTGGCTACTTTCAGGATACAACTGGCACAATGTACAAGAGTGAAGTTCTGATTCTCGCCGTGGCGCAAGCAGTATCGGGATTCTATGGATTTCTTCACCATAAGAAGCTGTTGGCGGTTGCCTTTTCACTTTTGTATTGGACTCTTGTTGGAGTGGCGATAGGCAGGGTCGCAAATGTTAGATTGGGAAGTGGCGGAATAGTGCTCGCTGCGGTTCTAATGATTTTAGTTGCGGCTCAGGATCTTAGAAGAATTCTGAAGCCCATTGTGAGGACTCCTTTTGAGCGGGATGGTGAAGATAAGTATGACTAGAACAGAGAGAATCAGAATTGGTATTGTTCAGTTCGAAGCAGACAATGATGAGCCGGGTGAGAATCTGGAGAAGGTGACAAGCTATGTCGAGAGTCTTGTTGAAGAAGACGTGAGCATTGTTGTTCTTCCAGAGATGTTCAACAGCGGATATGGAACCGATGAAGCCACCGTCAACAATGCGGTCGAGATGCAGGAGGAAACTGAAGAGGTTCTTTCGGCGCTCGCCGATTACAATGACATTGCCATAGTTGGCGGAATGGTAAATAGTACCAAAGATGGTCTTTTCAATTCCACTGTAATAATGCTTCCTTATCTTGAGGCGATTTACTACAATAAAACTCACCTTTTCCGCGATGAGAAGAAAGTCTTCACTCCTGGCAAAGAATTCAGATCTTTTGAGTATTTGGGTGTGAAGTTTGGACTACTTATGTGCTATGAAATCGGGTTCCCCGAAATCTCGAGAAAACTCTGCAGGCAAGGAGCCGAGGTTCTCTTAGTTCCATTCGCGTTTGGAAGAGAGAGAAGAATGATTTACGATACTGCGACCAGAGCTCGTTCAATTGAGAACGGGTGCTTCCTTGCGGCGGCCAGTCAAGTTGGATCGAATAAGTCCATGAACTTCGTCGGAGAAAGCAGAATCGTTTCGCCTTCAGGGGAAACAATTGCAGATTGCGGTGGCGCAGAAGGTTTTGCTTTTGCCGATGTTGACACTAAGCTTGTCAAGAGATATCGATTCAACGAGAGTCGTGATTCTCACGGCTATTTCTCTAACTTCAGAGACGATCTATACGTTTGAAACCCGGTTGACAGGTTCATTCCCATGAGATACAATAAATACCGTTAGTGGGCCGTTAGCTCAGCAGGCAGAGCGATTGATTCTTAATCAATAGGTTGCAGGTTCGATCCCTGCACGGCTCACCAGAGAGTGCAAATTAAGTGGAGAGTTTCTCCCACCCCCGCCTGAAGGTTGAGGGGTCAATACCTGAAAAGTAGGTTATTGACATGGCGGGAAATTCCGCCAATTTTTTTTGAGAGGTGATGTAGTATCGCAAGAGGTGATTCAACACCGAAAAACAATGAAATAATGACGAAGACGGTGAGACTTGTTGACATTAACGGGGAACAGCTGGGTGTTGTTCAGACATCAGAAGCGCTAAAAAATGCCAGAGAAAAGGGTCTAGATCTGGTTCTTGTGGCACCTGCGGCAAATCCGCCGGTTGCTAGAATCATGGATTACGGAAAGTATAAGTACGAAAAGGACAAGCGAAAGAAGGAAGCCAAGAAGAAGACCAAGCAGTCACAGCTTAAAGAGATGAAATTCAGGATCAGGATTGATGAGCATGATTTCCAGACTAAGACGAACAGGATCAAAGAATTCCTTGAAAAGGGAAGCAAAGTCAGGGTCGTCATAATGTTCAGAGGCAGGGAAATCGTCTTTTCAGATAAAGGAAGAGAGATTCTCGAAAGAGTTGCAGATCAGCTACAGCAGATTTCCGATATCGATCGGCCTCCGAAACTGGAGGGAAGAGATATGTGGATGATTCTCAAGCCAAAGGCAGCTCCTCAAGGAGGTAAGGATAATGGGCAACAAAGTAAAAATGAAGACTCATAAGGCAAGTGCCAAAAGGTATAAGGTTACCGGTAGCGGGAAGATCATGAGGAACCAATCTGGAACTGGCCATAATACCGGTAAGAAGAGTGAAAGCAGTCGCCGCGAGGCTCGAAAATGGAAGCTGGTCGAAGGCGGATACGAGAAGAAAGTCAAGAAAAGCCTGGGCATTTGACCCTTTTGAGAGGTGAGATTTAGATGCGTGTAAAAGGTGGAGTAAATTCAAAGAAGAAAAAACTGAAATATCTGAAGGCTGCGAAAGGCTATAGAGGTGCCCTGAGCAGAAGGTACAGGCTGGCCAAGCAGTTTTACATAAGATCTGGAGTCTATGCCTATGCAGGAAGAAAGATAAGGAAGAGAGATTTCAGGAAACTCTGGATCACCAGGATCAATGCCGGTGCGCGAATTGCAGGCACCAAGTATAACGATCTGATTCATGGTTTGAAAATTGCAGGTGTGAACATCAACAGAAAGATGCTTGCAGACCTTGCAGTTAATGATTTCAATACGTTTAAGGAGTATTGCGAGATCGCCAAATCGGCACTTAACGGAAATTAAAAGGGGCTTAGGCCCTTTTTTTTTGAGAGGAGATGAGACAATGGAATACTCTGCAAAGAGAATAGGGAAGATGGCCTTCTACGCAAAAACCCCCTCAGGTCATGATATATATATGGACGCCAAGGAAGCTTCAGGCGGAGACGGGTCGGCACCAAGCCCGATGGAGACGGTTCTGGCTGCATTGATGGGGTGCACGTCGATGGACGTTGTTTCCATACTCTCCAAAATGAAGGTCAACGACTACGAATACTGGATTTCTGCAAATTATGAGTATGCTAAGGAGCATCCAAAAGTCTTCACAAGCATTGAACTTGTCTACCATTTCTCCGGCAAGAATCTTCCGAAGGACAAAATTGAAAAGGCAGTGAATCTATCGCAGGAGAGATATTGCTCTGTCTCTGCTATGCTTAAGAATTCGGTAGATCTTACTATGAGGATTGAATATGGGGGCGAAGGAAATTGAATCCACAGGAGATGGCAGAAACAATAGAGAAGATCAGAAACAACGTCAAGTCAATAAAGCACAAAATACTTGTGATGTCAGGAAAAGGCGGAGTGGGCAAATCTACTGTTGCGGTGAATTTGGCGCTGTCTCTTGCGGATGAGGGATTCAGAACGGGTCTAATGGATATTGATCTTCATGGGCCGAATGTGGCGAGAATGGTCGGACTCAAAAAACAACCTGAGGTAATTGAGAATCAGATCTTTGCCCCAGAGGTCCTCCCGAATCTCAAGGTGATAAGCATTTCCAGTTTTGTTGAAGAAGATGCCCCGGTAGTATGGAGAGGTCCTATGAAGACAACGGCAATATACCAGTTTCTGGGTGACGTTGCGTGGGGCGAACTCGACTTTCTAATAATTGATTCTCCTCCGGGTACGGGAGACGAGCCGCTAACTGCTCTCCAGACTCTTTCCGACATAATGGCTCTTGTAGTGACTACACCTCAAGCCGTTGCCGTTCAGGATGTGAAAAGAGCGATAAATCTTGTCAAGACCATGCACAGAAGAACTCTTGGCATTGTTGAAAACATGTCATTCATGAGATGTCCAAACTGTGGAGAGGTAATTAAGCTTTTTGGAGAGGGAGGAGGAAAGAATCTCGAGAATCTCTTTGACATTCCGCTTCTAGGCTCCCTTCCCTTTGATCCGGCGCTGGTAGGGTTTTCTGACATCGGTAAGAGCATAGTGACACACATGAGGGGTTCTGAGCTTGAATCCGCTTATCGAGATACAGTGAAAGAAATAATTCAGAGGGTGAAGCTGTAGTGGGTAAGTTCAAGAGCATGACACTTGAATGGAAAGAAGATCGACTGATGCTCATCGATCAAAGAAGACTTCCTTCAAAGGAAGAGTTTGTTGAATGCCTGACTCACGAAGACGTATATCTTGCAATCAAAAATATGGTTGTCAGAGGTGCACCGGCAATAGGCGCAAGTGCAGCATTCGGTTATCTTCTAGGTGCAAGAGAGGCTCAAACCGTTTCTGAAGAGATGTTTTTCGGACACATGGTTTCTGTCAAGAAAAGACTTTCGGAGAGCAGACCTACTGCCGTGAACTTGTTCTGGGCTCTTGATAGAATGGAAATGACGCTTAATTCCCTCCGAAAGAGGGAAAGGAAAGATCTAATTGCGTCTCTCGAAAGCGAAGCGCTCAGAATAGCCAGTGAAGATATCGAGGTAAACAAGGCAATAGGGAACAACGGCGCAGCGATTGTGAGAGATGGTGATGGAATACTTACTCATTGCAACGCAGGAGCACTCGCGACTGTGGATTATGGAACGGCACTGGGCGTGATTAGGGCGTCCGTGGAGCAAGGTAAAAAGATATCGGTTTATGCCGACGAGACTCGACCTTATCTTCAGGGGGCGCGCTTGACGGCGTGGGAGCTCATGAAATCGGGTGTCGACGTCACGCTCATCTGCGACAATATGTCTGGATGGGTAATGAACAAAGGACTGGTGGATCTAGTACTGGTGGGAGCAGACAGAATTGCAGCAAATGGCGATGCGGCAAATAAGATTGGTACGTATTCAGTGGCGATTCTTGCTGAGAAACACGGAATTCCCTTCTACATAGTTGCTCCTTTAAGTACGGTGGATCTCTCAACTCCGACAGGAGACGAAATCCCAATAGAGGAAAGAGACCACCGTGAGATAACTCACATAGGAGACCAGCAGATTGCTCCCGATGATGTAAAATGTTTCAACCCCGCTTTTGACGTAACTCCATGGAGTTTGATAACCGGAATAATCACGGAAAAGGGTATTGCAAGGCCGCCATATGATATTTCACTGAAGAAAATGTTTGAATAGAATCCTGGAGGAGGTTTTTACATGTGGGAGTCTTTGAAGAATAGTGACAAACAGGTATTCGATATCATGGTGAAGGAGCTAGAAAGACAGAGAAACGGTCTGGAGCTGATTGCTTCTGAGAACTTCGTTTCCAGGGCAGTCATGGAGGCTATGGGATCCGTCATGACAAACAAGTATGCGGAAGGATATCCGTCTAAGAGATATTATGGTGGATGCGTCTTTGTTGACGAAGTCGAGGAACTTGCTAGAGAAAGGGCCAAGAAGCTTTTTGATGCTGGATTCGCAAATGTTCAGCCACACTCGGGATCACAGGCAAACATGGCCGCCTACCTGGCGGTTGCCAAGCCTGGCGATACCATCATGGGGATGTCTTTGAGCCATGGAGGACACCTAACTCACGGTTCTCCAGTAAATTTCTCAGGGAAGCTTTTCAATGTTGTGGCATATGGTGTCGAAGAGGAGAGCGAGCTTATCGACTATAGTGAAGTGAGAAAGCTTGCCCTCGAAGCTAGACCTTCGGTGATTATTGCCGGCGGAAGCGCTTATTCCAGAATAATAGACTTCAGGAAGTTTAGAGAGGTAGCGGATGAGGTCGGCGCGATTCTTATGGTAGACATGGCTCACTTCGCCGGTCTTGTAGCTGCGGGTCTGTATCCCAATCCGCTGGACTTTGCTCACGTCGTGACGACGACTACGCACAAGACTCTGAGAGGTCCTCGAGGCGGTATGATTCTTACGAATGATGAAGGGATTGCCAAGTCGATAGACAAGATGGTTTTCCCCGGGACTCAGGGCGGCCCCCTGATGCATGTCATTGCTTCTAAGGCAGTCTCTTTCGGCGAAGCTCTGGAGGACAACTTCAAAGTTTACCAGCAGAGCATATTGGAGAACACTCGTCAGTTAGCGAAATCTCTTGAAGAAAAGGGGTTAAGGATTGTTTCCGGTGGAACGGATACCCATCTTTTCCTTGTAGATCTTACTCCGATCAATGTAACAGGGAAGGCCGCTGAAAAGTCTCTTGAGAAAGCAGATATAACAGTTAATAAGAATACCATCCCAAAGGAGACAAGATCTCCTTTTGTTACAAGTGGAATAAGAATTGGAACTCCCGCCGTCACTACAAGGGGTATGACGGAGAAGGAAATGCCGGTTATTGCCGATCTGATCATCCGAGTCCTTGAAAGCATAGAAAGTGAAAAGGGCGACCTACCCGAATCAAAGGTGAAGGAGATAAGCGGGGAAGTCAAGGCTCTCACCGAAAGATTCCCACTTTATTCTGATTTGATTCACAGGGGTGATTAGTATGTTTGATCAGCTGACAATAGTCAATCATCCTCTTATTCAGCACAAGTTGGGAATAATGAGAGATAGCCAAACCGGCCCCAAAGAGTTTAGAGAACTCCTCAAAGAAATAACCTTGCTCTTGACCTATGAGGCGACAAGACACATACCAACTTTTGAGAAGGAAATCACAACTCCTCTTGTCAGGATGGTCGGTCAGTCCATCGAAGACAAGAAAGTAACCGTAGTTCCTATTCTCAGAGCCGGCCTCGGTATGGTTGAGGGGGTTCTTTCCCTAATGCCCAATGCTTCCGTTGGCTATATTGGCATTTACAGAGATCCCGATACGATTCAGCCTGTTGAATACTACTCAAAGCTTCCCGGGATCGACGAAACGACACAAATCTTCGTTCTAGATCCGATGCTTGCAACTGGCGTATCATCGTCTTGGGCTTTGAAACTGGTAAAGAGAGCCGGAGGGAAGCAGATCTCTTTGATGTGTCTCATCGCAGCTCCCGAAGGTGTGAGATTCATCGAGAAGAATCATCCTGACGTGAAGGTTTTCACTGCAGCTCTTGATGAAAGACTGAATGACCATGCATATATCATTCCTGGATTAGGAGATGCCGGTGATAGACTCTATAGAACGAAGTAAGTTTCGTGCTCTCGTTTTAGGCGGTTACTTGGAAGATATCGAGATTTCGGGTAGCGGGCACAACGCCGAGATAAAACAAACTCCAGGCGGGTCGGGCTTCAATGTGGCTAACTGCCTTTCATTGATTGGCGCCGATGTACTCTTCTTGAGTTGCTTTGGCGCCGGCGATTCTCAAAAATGGCCTTTTGCGGCTATTCCGGTCACCTCTAGTTGTTCAAGCGGGATCTTCCTCTTTAGAGATTCCGAGGTTATGGCAGTTGAAAAACCTTCGTTAGCAAGCATCAATGAGGAATTGCTCGAGCTTCTTTCCGGGGAGAGATTCGATCTACTGTACAGCACCCTTGAAATTGGCCAATTTGCGGCCTCAACGGCAGCTTCGACGGAGTCGCGGATTAAGATCATAGATCCTTCTCCCTTTCATGAATTCAAAGGGCTTGAGGGTTTGGAGAAGTATGATTTCATTCTCGCTAATGACTATATGTCATTTGATAGAGACGACAGACGAGTAATAATAAAGGCTTCGTCAAAAGGTGCACTTTATGGAAAGAAGGAGTATCTGCCTCTGCGAATCGGAAAAAGCCGCTTTGGCAGTGGAGATCTCTTTGGAGCAATCTTTTCGCTTCAAGTTGCGACAGGGGCTTCTCCTGAAGAAGCAATAGAAGAAGCTGTGAAAATAAGTGGAGAATACTGTTATCAGGAAAAATCAATCGGACAGTTCTTGCTTGGCATTAGGGACAGTCTTGATTACGTGATAAGGAGCTGAGTTTATGTCGGGCAAGCTCACGGTTGTTGTGGGACCAATGTATTCGGGGAAGACTTCGACTCTTCTCTCTATGGTTGAGATCTACACTCTTGGAAAGAAACGTATAAAGGTTTTCAAGCCAGTAATTGATACCCGATACTCATCCAGTCATGTCGTAAGTCATTCAGGCCAAATGGCGGAGGCGATAAATGTGAATGACTCTTCAGGAATAGAAGAGATCGTCTCGCGCGAAAATGAGAGGCTTGATGCAGTATTCATTGACGAGACGAACTTCTTTGATCAGGGTCTGCTTGAAGTAGTTGAGAAGATGATTTTCTCTGGAATCGATGTGTTTTGCGTGGGACTCGATCTCAGCTACAAACACAGACCGTTTGCTGTAACTGCTAATTTGATGGCTGCGGCAGATGAAGTAATAAAGAAAAAGGCCGTCTGTCACATTTGTGGAGAATACAACGCAACGGTAACTCACAGGATTTCAGGCGCAATCGATACGGAAATCGATGTTGGAGGAATGGAGAAATACATTGCAGTCTGCAGAGATTGTTACATAAAGCTTAATTCGTTGAATCACAAATGAGTGTTTGCTTGCGTCTTAAAATCACTTTCAGAGCGAGGTTCATTCCCTTCAGCAAGTATTGATGATCAATCTACTGAAGATGTTTCTCGAAGGAACATAGGTGAATTAAGTATATTGATGTCTTTCCGGTAATCAAAATTTAATATAAGTAGAAGATAATCACAGTTGTTGTTTAGATAAGTTCAACATTCACGTGCAGACGCGTTGTATACTTTTCAAGCTGTGGAGGTGTTTGGATGTTTGAAAATCTCCAGGACAAACTCGGCAGAACATTTAGGTTGCTGAGTGGAAAGGGAAGAATCTCGGAAAAAAACATAGAAGATGCCGTTAAACAGGTAAAACTATCGCTTTTGGAAGCAGATGTCAACTACAAGGTAGTCAAGGAATTTATCAGCGGTGTGACAGAGAAGGCCCTTGGTGAAGAAGTACTGAAATCATTTTCACCGGATCAGCAATTCATCAAAGTTGTGAGAGATGAACTGATAAAGATGCTGGGTGAAAAAAACGTCCCACTGAAGCTTTCGAGTCAACCGGCCAAGATCATGATGGTGGGTCTGCAGGGAAGCGGAAAAACAACTACTACGGCAAAGCTCGGCACTCTTTTGAGAAAAGAAGGCCGGAAACCGCTTCTTGTTGCGGCAGATGTATACCGGCCGGCGGCTGTAGATCAGTTGATGCAGCTGGGGAAACAGATAGATATGCCTGTCTTCACGGGTGATAGAAAGAACCCTGTTCGTATTGTACATGAAGCAATGCAGCAGGCAGTCAAGAACATAAATGATGTCGTGATTCTTGATACAGCGGGAAGACTTCACATCGATGACACAATGATGAGAGAGCTGAAAGATATCGTTGCTGCAGTCAAGCCCGATGAGATTCTCATGGTTGTCGATGCGATGACAGGTCAGGATGCTGTTAACTCAGCAAAGGCATTTAACGAATCACTGGAGCTCTCGGGTTTCGTAGTGACAAAACTTGATGGAGATGCGAGAGGCGGAGTTATTCTATCTATAAGACATGTCACGGGAAAGCCGGTGAAGTTCATCGGAGTCTCTGAAAAGCCCGATGGGATTGAAGCCTTTCATCCCGACAGAGTTGCTGGACGAATACTTGGAATGGGAGATGTGTTGTCTCTTATAGATAAGCTTCAGTCCAACATAGACGAGGAAAAGGCGAAGGAGATGGAGGAGAAATTCCTTAAGAACAAATTTGATCTTGAGGACTTTCTTGAGCAGTTGAAAGAAGTCAAGAAGCTCGGGTCTATCGCAGATATTATGGAAATGATACCCGGTGCACCGAAAGATGTGGATTTGGCCGGGAGCGAGAAAAGTATGAAGCGGACAGAGGCGATTATCAGTTCGATGACTGCTCAGGAGAGAAGAAATCCAAGGCTCCTTAATTACTCGAGAAAGCAAAGAGTAGCAAAAGGAAGCGGAACGTCAATTCAGGATGTAAACAAGCTCCTGAAATCATATGATCAGATGAAGAGTATGATGAAGCAGTTTGGAAGGAAAGGAAAACTTCTAAAAGGCATGAAAGGATTTCCATTTTAGATAGTAGAGAATCAGGAGGTGTACGTAAAGAATGGTAAAGATAAGGCTAACAAGAATGGGTAGAAGAAACAGGCCTTTTTACAGGCTTGTTGTAGTCGATTCTCAGAAGCGTAGAGACGGAGCATATATCGACTCTCTGGGGTTCTATGATCCTATAAGAGATCCTGGTATCATGAGCGTCGATGTCGATAAGGCTGTGGAATGGATTATGAAGGGGGCTCAACCAACAGAGACTGCAAGATCGATTCTTGCGAAATTCGGAGTTATGAAGAAGGTTCACGAACTCAAGTTTGTCAAGGAAGCTGGAGAGAAAGCAGAATAATGAAGGAAGTGCTTGAACACATTCTGAAGGGAATAGTTAGGGAGCCCGATCAGATAACCGTTTCAGAGACCATTGATGAAAACGGGAACACAGTCTTTGAAATTGGTGCCGCAGAAGAAGATGTCGGCCAGATTATTGGAAAGGATGGTAGGACAATCAAGTCAATCAACGTACTTCTCAACGCTCTTGCAGGCTCATCAAAAGAAAGTTTCATTCTAAAGGTGGTCAGATGAGCGATTTGAAAGACGATTTTCTGGAAGACATGATTCCTATCGGGCGGATAGTGAAGCCGCACGGTCTTCACGGTGAAATGAAGGTGAAAGTTTCCCTTGAAGATGAAGATGCCTTCAGGAACGTCGGGAAGGTTCTTCTCTATAACGAGAAAACAGAATCACGTTTCACCGTCTCGATTGATGGAGCCCGTAGAGCCACAAAAGGATGGATCTTGCATTTCGAAGGCATCAATTCGATGGCTCAGGCACAAAGATTTGCCGGCTTCCATCTCTACATCGAAGTCCAGATTCTGCCAGAATTGAGCGAAGGAGAGTACTATTACTTTCAGGTTCTTGGTTGTAAGGTTTTTGATGAGAATCGCAGCTTCATTGGTATTGTTGACGATATTATTGAAACGGGTTCGAATGATGTAATGGTCGTTGTTCATCACGAGAAAGACTTTTCCATCCGAGAAGAACTCATTCCAATGATAAGGGACTGTATTATCGAGCTAAACTTTGATGATAAGACGATTATTGCGAGGTCTTTGAAATTTGAAGAGGTCAAGCCTGAATGAGGATAGATGTTCTAACTATATTCCCGCAGCTTTTCGAAACTATTTTCAACTGGGGCGTAATTTCGAGAGCGCTTGAGAAAGAGATAATCGTTTTTGAAGCCGTAGATATTCGAGATTTTACGGATGATCGCCACAGAACTACCGACGACTATCCATTTGGTGGAGGGAGCGGTCTGGTTATGAAGGCCGAGCCGATTCTCAGGGCAGTTGCGAGTCGCTTTACGGAAAATAGCAGGCCATACATAATCTACCCTTCTCCTCAAGGAAAGGTCTTTGATAACAAGAAAGCTCTTGAACTCAGCAAACTCAATCACATTACTTTCATCTGTGGCCGTTACGAAGGGATTGATGAAAGGGTTATGAGCGTGGTTGATGAAGAACTCTCGATTGGTGATTTCGTGCTCAGCGGTGGGGAAGTTCCCGCAATACTCATGATAGAGGCTGTTTCGAGATTCATACCGGGAGTAATCGGAGACATGGAATCCGTCATTAATGATTCCTTTTTCTCCGAACTACTCGATCACCCACATTACACAAGGCCTAGAGAAGTGAATGGAATTGAAGTGCCCGAGGTGCTTCTCAGTGGTAATCACGAGATGATTGAAATTCAAAGGAGAGTGGAGAGCTTAAGGAGAACGATCGAAAGAAGGCCGGACATCTTTTTGAAGCATGAGTTTGATCTCTCTGACAAGAAGGCCTTGCTTATGCTGTTCGAGGAGCTGAGAAAGGATGTTGAATAACATATATCTTGCTTTGATTCACTACCCGGTTTTAGGAAGGCATGGGAATATCGTTTCGAGCGCCGTTACAAATCTTGATGTTCACGATATCTCCCGCACTTGTAGAACTTACAATCTGAAGGGCTATTTTGTGGTGAGCAATCTTCCTGCGCAGAGAGAGATCGTAGACAACGTCCTCAACTACTGGCTTGAGGAGTTTGGAAAAGAGTACAATCCAAGCAGAAGCGAAGCGCTGACGGTTGTTAAGAGGGCATCGTATATTGAAGATGTTCTTGAAGATATTGAAGAGATCGAAGGGCAGAAACCTGATCTTGTTTTTACCTCAGCAAAGAGGGGAAGAGACAGGCTCACATACGGAGCAATGAGAGACATTATAGCAGGGAGCAAAAAGCCGCATCTTCTTCTATTTGGAACGAGCTGGGGTTTGCCCGAGGAAATTGAAAGAATGTGCAACTACTCGTTGGAACCGCTGAGAGCTAATTCGGATTTCAATCATCTCTCTGTGAGAGCAGCGGTTGCGATAGTATTAGATAGATTAATTCAAGAGGATACAATATATGTTAGGAGGGATTAAGATGGATCAGTACATAAGGTCTCTGGAAAACGAACATTTGAGGGAAGATCTGCCGAAGATGGGTCCGGGCGATACCGTAAGAGTAAGCGTAAGGATTAAAGAGGGTAATAAAGAAAGGGTACAGGCCTTTGAGGGAATTGTTATGGGGATCAGAGGCAGTGGAACCGGAAAGTCTTTTACCGTTAGAAGAGTTGGAGCGGCGGGTGTTGGAGTCGAAAGAATCTTCCCGTTCACAAGCCCGTCTCTGGAGAAGATAGAAGTTCTCAGAAGGGGAAAGGTTAGAAGAGCGAAGATTTACTACATTCGAGATGTGAAGGGTAAGGTAAAGATAAAAGAGAAAAGGGACTGACGCTAAGTGTCTGACAAAATGTCGGAAAAGGCCTCTGAAAAGAAAGGATCGCGCTTTCTCCACGAAGTTAGAGAGTGGGGAAAGGCGATTCTTTACGCGGTTGTCTTCGGTACGATAATTCGTCTGTTTGTCTTTGAGACAATGTTAGTTCCGACTGGCTCGATGATACCTACAATAAACCCTCCCGCTCGACTATTCGTGGAGAAAATCACCTATGAATACAGAGAACCGGATTATGGGGACATCGTCGTGTTCTGGACTCCGTATGTGGATATCGAGTCGCAGAAGTATCTGCGTGGGTTCGATAAGTTCATGGACCTTTTCGCCCCTGCAGAGTACAGAGGTCATGTAAAGTACGTTAAGCGGTTGGTCGGTAAACCGGGTGATGTCCTGGAACTTAGAAAGGCTCCAGACTACACTTCCGCTAATCCAGTCTATCAGCTTTACGTCAACGGAGATATCCCTCCTGCGCTGGAAGAAAGGCGTTATGTAAGGGAAGGAATATTCTACGATCCGATGTTCTATTTCGGACTGGCTCATCCCGACGATCCCACTGTCAGGATTTCACCGTATTACAGACTTTACCAGGCATACAAAGGGCTTATTGAATACACGGAGTACTATGACACAGTTCTGAGCCCTCTTGGGATGGGAGAGTATATTAGTCAAGACCCGGCGACAGGGGAAGTCAAAGTCACGATTCCAGAAGGGTTCAGATTCATGATGGGAGATAACTCCACCAATAGCTTCGACAGCAGGTATTTTGGCTTTGTTCCGGAGAAAGCTATAGTTGGGAGCCCGATGCTTACCATTTGGCCATTATCTGATTTTGGGCCATTAAAGAAATAACCGGGGGAACCCCGGCTCTGGCGGAGGCGGTGGGACTCGAACCCACAAGGGGCGTCAACCCCACCGATTTTCAAGACCGGCTCCTTAGCCAATTAGGATACGCCTCCGTTTAGGAAATTATACCTCTTTGATACTTCAGATTCAAGGGGTGTTAGATCTTGAGAGACGTACAGAATGAGAAGGACAAGAGGAATATTAAGATCAATATGGTTGGGATAAAGTCAATCGAGTATCCAATAATTGTGTTGGATAGGAAATTCGGGACTCAGCAAACAGTTGGAAAGTTCGATCTCTTTGTTGATCTTCCAAAGGATTTTCGAGGTACCCACATGTCTAGATTTGTGGAGGTTTTAGAAAGGCACCATCGAAAAATCACCCCGAGAAACATGGAATCGATTCTTGATGACATGAGAGAATCTCTTAAGGCAGATGTTGCGCACGTTAAGGTTGAGTTTCCATATTTCATCAGAAAGAATGCTCCGGTAAGTGGCAGCGAGAGTTTCAGTTCATTCCGATGCTCTTTCAATACTATGAAAGATGGTGCATTTGATTTCATTCTTGGAGTCAAGGTTCCCGTCATGACCGTCTGCCCCTGTTCAAAGGAGATAAGCGACAGGGGAGCTCACAACCAAAGGGCAGAAGTCTCTGCCTTCGTCAGAATGAATTCTCTTGTATGGATTGAAGAAATAATCGAGTTCGTCGAGAAGTCTTCTAGCGCCCCTATATATTCTCTTCTTAAGAGGGAAGACGAAAAATACATTACCGAACACTCGTATGATAACCCCCGGTTTGTAGAGGATCTTTCCCGAGAGGTCGTTCTCTTTCTTCAAGAGGATGATCGTATCAGCTGGTACAGAGTTGAAGTGATCAGTCAGGAGTCAATTCACAACCACGAGGCATACGCTTGCATCGAAAAGGAATGAGCCACAATGTTCTCATTTGAATCGCTTGAACCGTCTCTTCGCTCAAAATGTAAGATGCTTATAGAGCTAATGATTTCTTCTCCACATAATCTCACTTCTGTCAGGATATTCGAAAGAGCTGTGACAGTACACTTAGAGGACGCTCTAATTCCCTTTGCCGATTATGCGTTGGATGGCAGTTATGTGGATATCGGAAGTGGCGGTGGGATTCCAGGTCTATTGCTGGCAACGGTTTTTCCGAAATCATCTTGGGTGCTTCTTGATTCGATTGCAAAGAAGACTCAAGAGATCGAAAGATTCGCTCGTAGGATGGGACTTAATAATGTTGCAGTGAAGACTGCCAGAGCGGAAGAATTGGCTCTCAAGAACAGAGCAGGATTTGATGCGGCCTTTCTGAGAGCAGTAGCAAGAAGCGACGTGTCAATGGAACTCGCAGCTCCACTGGTGAGGATTGGCGGCAGTATTTTTCTCTATAAAGGTCCTGGCTGGAACGAGGAGAAAAGATTTGCGGGAGTTGCAGAAGAGAGGCTTCGCCTCAGTCTGTCGCAAGAGAAGGAATATCGTCTTTCAGACGGATCTGCCAGGTTCCTGATAGTCTACGAGAAGAAAGCAGAAACACCGGGAGAATTTCCAAGGAGAGTCGGAATGGCCTCAAAGTCCCCGCTCGGAGGTTCAAAGTGACTGAAAATACTGGGAAACTATGGATTGTCGGAACTCCAATTGGCAATCTAGATGACATGACTGTTAGAGGCAGGAAGATTCTGGGAGTTGCAGATTTGATCCTTGCGGAAGATACAAGAAGAATGAGGGCATTACTCGCTTCTCTCGAAATATTCAGGAAAGAGGTCATCTCTCTGAATATGCATAACCAGGAAGAAAGAGTGCCGTTCGTTATTGAGCGCCTGAAAAAGGGAGAGCAAATCGCTCTTTCCAGTGATGCTGGAATGCCAGTGGTTTCGGATCCAGGAGCCCTAATTATTAGGGTTTGTCGTGAGCAAGGATTTGAAATCGACATCGCCCCTGGTCCCAGCGCCGTTTCATCTGCGCTTGCAATTAGCGGCTTTCCAGGAAGCCACTTCACTTTTCTTGGGTTCCTTCCAAGAGGAAAGAATCGCAGAAGAATCTTCAGAAAGATTGCACAGGGGCTTTATGCGGAGAGTGTCATAGTCTTTTTCGAGTCCCCATTCAGACTGACCGAGACCTTGAGCGATCTTCTTGAAATAGTTGGCGATCGGGAAGTCTTTGTTGCAAGAGAGATGACAAAACTTTTCCAGGAATCCTTCTTTGGGAGAGTATCTGATTCAATTGAGAGATTCGGAGCTTCCGAAGTCAAAGGAGAGATAACGGTCGTTCTTTCGGGAAGGGAGAGTCAAAATGCTTGAGATGATGAGGAACTTCTTCTGCCTTTCCCCGGCGATTGCGGCAACTATTCTTTCCCATGAGTATGCTCGTTTTATTACCGCAAGAAGATTCGAAGCTATAAAACCTGAATGGGGAGAACCGGGATTCATTAGAAGAATAGATCCTGTCGGCCTTCTGATGTATTACTTTTTTAAGTTCGGTTGGTCGAGGCCGTTTCCCGTCAACTACTGGAAACTGAGAAAAGTCGGGTATTTCAAAGCGATACTGACTTCTATCTCAGGATCTATTGCCAACTTCTCATTAGGCCTCGTTGCAGGTCTCCTCTTTTATCTTTCAGGTCTTTACCAGTACTCGACTTTCTTGCCGGAAAGTGTCAGTTCATTTCCTGCCAGTTACGTTGCGGATGTTGTCTACTGGACAATGGTGATCAATCTCAACACTGCATTGTTCAACCTAATTCCAATACCGCCTCTGGATGGAGCGAATATAGTTACTGTGCTCGTTCCCGAAAGCCAGGTCAACTGGTTGGTCAAGTATGAACTCTACGGAATACTCACTCTTCTTGTTCTGTCTCTAATGGGCATAATTCAGCTGATAATGTGGCCAATAACACAATTCATACAGCTTCTTGCGAGGTTGATCGCCTAATCTGTCTCGTTTCTAAGTCTAGAATCGATCATTTCGACGACCTCTGCGAGAGCCTCTTTCAGATCGCTTTCATAATTGAGAGTGAAGCCTGAAGCCTTCTGATGTCCTCCACCTCCGAACGCGACCGCAATCTCGCTTACATCGAAATATCTCTTTGATCTCAAAGAGACATGAGCCTGGCCTTTGCAAGCTTCCGAAGCGAAGAGGGCAACTTCGACGCTTTCAATAGATCTCAACTCGCCAACAAATCCCGTAAAATCGTCCTCCGTTAGAGAGTGCCTCTCAAAATCCTTCATAGTCAGGTAAGAATAGGCGAACCTGTTCTCTGAAATCAATTTGATGTTGTCGATTGCCTCTCTCTCTAAGAAAAGCTCTTCGATCCTTCTCGTCTCCAGAATCGCTGTTGCAACAAAGGCGGGATCGGCGCCCAATTTGACGAGTTCAGCCGCAGCCTCAAAGACCGAGCTATCCACGTTAGAGTATCTGAAGAATCCTGTATCCGTTGCTATGCCAAGGTAGTTCATCAGGGCGAGATCGCTGTCATATTCAACATCCATAAGTTTGAGAAGGTCAAGAACCATCTGGGCAGCCGACGAATATGACGCATCTACCCAGCACTCATTCGCGAAGTAAGTGTTTGTTGCATGATGATCAATCACTATTGACGTGACGTCCTTTCTTAGAAACTCTTCAAACTTGCCTATTCTATCAGGGGAAGATGCGTCGACAACAATAATCAAGTCTGGCTCTGAGATATCCTCGCTGTATTCCCTTATTCTTTCCACCCACGGAAAGACATTGAAACTCGATGGAATCCTCCAGTCGATCGCCGGTGTTACTCTCTTGCCGAATTTCTCAAGACCCATTGAAAGAGATACAACCGAAGAAATGCAGTCTCCGTCGGGCATTATATGGCCGACAACAAGTATGTTATTGGCTTCCTGAATGCATGAAAGGACACTGTTTACCTTTCTTATCATGATATGCTCGCCTTTATTGATTCGATTGCTCGCTGCACAATAGAAGTGAATCTGGGTCTGATTCTGTTGGCCGTCTTCACAACATCGGCGTGAGTCAATTTTTCTTTAAGAATTCCCGAGGCCATGTTGGTCACGCAAGAGAGAACAAGAAGTTTCATTCCGCAGTGCTTGGCTGCAATTACTTCCGGAACTGTTGACATTCCTACGAGATCGGCCCCGAAGGATTCGAATGCCTTAATTTCTGAGGGAGTCTCATAACTTGGACCTAGAGCCCAACAGTACGTTCCTTCCTTCAAGTCAATCCCCTCATTGCCAAGTCTAACTCTCAGTTCATTCAACCAGTCTCTGTCGACGATCTCAGACATGTCGGGAAATCTTACTCCGTAACGCTCGTCATTCTGACCCCTAAGGGGGTTTCGAAAGCCTAAGTTAATAATGTCGGTCACAGCTATGATATCTCCGGGAGTGAAACTTCTGTTTATGCCCCCCGCTGCATTTGTAATCAGCAAATTCTTCACTCCCAGTTCCTTGAACAAATATATTGGGGCAGAGACGTCTTTAATCTCATGACCTTCATAGAAATGGAAACGTCCTTCCATTGCAACGACTGGCAGTCCATGGAAAATTCCAAAGACGAGCCTTCCTGAGTGGCCTTCTACCGTAGTGTTCGGAAAGCCGGGAATCTCGCAGTATTCTATTGCCGTCGGTTCAGCAAACTGCTCCGTCAAGTAGCCAAGCCCCGATCCAAGTATTAGCCCTGCTTTAGGCAAAAGGCTAACCCGTTTGATCACTGCCTTTTTCATCGCTTCAAAATTTGTCATAGCAAACCTCCGAAAGTAAAGCCTTTCAAATTATTATATAATAATGAAAGCTTTTGAGAATCGAGAGCCATTTGACTTTGTAGCTTCCGATCAATATAATTGTTCCGATTTCCAGAAAGAATTCGAAGGGAGGAAATCCTTTGACAGCAGATGAAGTTTTCGACAGAGTGAAAAGCATAATCTCTGAGA
>DSBT01000050.1 GCA_011045915.1 Mesotoga infera | reverse complement strand
GTGGAAACCCCGGATGATAGTACCAGGGTTATGCGGTACACGCATCTAACGAAACTTCTGCATCTTCTAGAGACTGGAAAATTCCATTTCTCTTCGATAAGCAGTTTCGAAGACGATTACGAGATGCTCATACCAGAGTATGCAGTTGAGGCAAAGGATGAAGACCGACGTGAACGCTCAAGAAAGATCAACGACATTCATGCAAAATTTCGCCGCCATATTGCAGCAAGTTGTTGGTTCGTCGGTGAGCGCGAAACTGAACACATGTGGAGAAGGTACTGCGGTAAGGAATTCGGTTGTGATTAGAACCACTTCTGGTAAATTATGCGGGTCATTTCGCTCTACACCTTATGAAGTGCATGTTGGCCTGGTCAAGTATATTGATTACAAAAACATGAGATCTGAAAAGATTGTTCTTCCCACAAACAAGGAGCAAAGTTTATCCTTCGCAGAACTCCCCCTCCTAAAGAGAAAGGAATATGAATCAGAGAAAGAGCTTAGAGCTTTCATAATAAGTTATCCACCAGAAAAAGAAGGAACAACGGAAAAAGGAGAAATAAAAGAATTGGATCTAGATAGAGGAAAAATTGATGAGGGCATAGATGTGGAAGCCGAAGTGGACATACTAATCAAAGAATTAGTAATAAGCTCCTCTGGTGCAAGAAGGTTTGAACCTGTTTTTCAGCATCTCATCGAAAAATACAACTATAACCTCGAAATAACGGTGAGTCCTCTTTCCAGAGGGCTTTATGAGAATTAACTGGCAAGATTTTTTGTTCGATTTCTTTTTTGGAGTCAATAGTAATTATCTCCTGATCTTCGAGTGAGGTGGTAACTGTGATTATTGATCTATTAGGAATAATAGTGGGAATGATTGGCTGTTTCCTAGCACCCTACTTGTATTTTAGAGGCAGGCATGAGAAAGATCTAATGTACGCATCGAACAGCATTCTCGTTGTTGATAGACAGCTGCCAGAAGAGGTAACAGTGAATTTCAAAGGAGATCAAGTTGCCAACCTTTTTGTCTCGAGAGTGAGTCTTTGGAACCATGGAAACGAACCGATAAGAAAAGAAGACATTTCGTCGACTGATCCTCTAATAGCCAGCTCCCGAGGGAGGATTCTAGCTATACAAGGAGTTGAGACTAGCCGCGATGCAATAGGGTCACAAGTTAACCAGCTGGCAGAAAACAGGGTTTCAATAGAATTCGATTTCTAAGACAAGAGTGATTGGGTTTCGTTTACAGTCTTGACCGACTGCCTCGAAAGTGAAGATATTTCACTTTCTGGAACGATTATTGGTATGCCTAAAGGAATTAGATCCACAGAAAGAGCATCCCCACTAGAACCACTTGAAGGAACTATTGCCAAGAGCAGATCTGTAAGACTGGCGTACTGGACTTATTCTTATAGCCTTATTGTGATGGTACTAACACTTTCGATTTCTATTGCGCTATTTATTGACTCCGATCTTTCAAGCTCACTAGAAAGTGTCTTTTTTGGTGGAATGATCATGCTGGTTTCTTCTGCCGCGGGCGTTCTTACACGACGGCTTGTGGATCTGAGGACAAGAGGTCGAAGACAATCAACCGCGAAAGGAAACGATAAACGGTCGAGATTTGTTTGAGCAGATCACAAGTACGAACCAGTCTGTTCGCAAGCTTGGGAATATGGATTTTGAGAGACGGATACCGGTATCCAGCAGCAGTATGAGACAGCTAAAAGACTTTCAGAAATAGTAGGGAGAGGATGCGGAGCTTTCAGCTTTTGCTGGATGTTGTGAGTGTTTTCTGATTCTAGATTGTTTTTGGGGAAACAGAAATGAGTTGTGCAGAACAGGAGGGATGATTTTGGCATTTCAATTAGTCTCCTTTGGAGTTTATATATGCCTTTCCGTAGTTTTGTTTGCACATATCAGAAAGAAGCCATCTTGGCTGTATCTGCCGTTCATTGCCATTCTGGCGGTTTTGATGAATATGAGATACGAGGGATTGTTTGATTTGCATCTTCGAGATTTGAAAGACCTGTCAGGCGTGGTCGCTGGTTCTATGTCATCCATTCTAGCTCTGGTCCTTGCAGTTACTCTAGTTGTTACGCAACATTCTGCTCAATACTTCTCTCTTAGAACAATGGATATCTTGTGCAAGAATTACGATCTGATATTCATGCTGCTGATTTACTCAACTACGATTTCAATGAGTCTGGTAGTGAAAGCTATCTATATTGATTCCGAAGTAATATCGCTATGCATTTTGCTCTTGCTGTTTTCTGGCTTATACTGCATAATAATTCTTCCAATATTCGTGATTAGAATGATCAGCCTTATGAAGCCAGAATCAATTTTCAATCTTCTGATGGCAAAACACGAGAAGGGAAAATCCAAAGCAAGGTTCACTCTTGAGGCCTTGCTTGATATTGCGAATAAATCCGAAGATCCAGAATTGCTTTATCGATGCTATTCCGGAACTCTCAGTGTGTTCTTTGAGAGAATTAAAAATAAAGAACAAAATGACAAGAATGATGAAACCAGAAATAACGATTGGTACAACCAATCTTTCATGAGATTGGAGTTACTTGTTTATAGATGTCAAGACAACGGCTTTCTCGGATTCACTTCTTTCCTCGATGCAGTGGAAGATTTCCTCGAAAGAACTGATGTAATTGAGTTCTCCGAGAATATTGAACTACATGATATTCGAAAGGAAATTGTCTATCTTCTTCGATTTTGCCATGAAAGAATAGTTACTAGATATTCTGAATTGGGAGCAACTGCACTATACAATATAGTGAGACTCTGGAATACATTCGCAAATGTCAGTATTAATCACAATCATAATCTCTTGGCCATAGTCTGCAATTCTTTCAGCAAGTGCATTATTAATTTCAGGAATAGTGGCAATGAACTCCTTAACGAGAGACTTGCTCTTTACCACACTTCAAGATCGATTGCTTCTCTTGCAGTACTGGAAGCCAATGCAATCAAAAAAGGACATCGTTTTGCTCGCTATCCAACAGCAGATGCAATGAAGACTCTTCTTACTACTGACGAAGTGCTTCGAAAAAGACAGAAAGGCGTTCCCAATCTGAAAAATGCACTCAATGCTGTTCTCAATGCATACACTGGCACGAAAGAAAGTCGAAAGGCACTCAAGATGCTTCAGGTTCTGTTCCTTCAGAAACCCATTGATGTGACTTACTTACTGCTATTAGATCCGCTTGGCATTTCTATGAAGCTGTATGATCTGCAAAGTGATGAGTCTACCCTTCATGATTTGCGTTTCTTCCAGAATTGGGTGATTGAGGGACTCCTTAAGAGAGGAAAAACCAATTATCTTAAAGGAAAGTTTTGTGAGCTTGCGATGTACTCAATGAAGTTCAAAGACGGTAGGCGTGGTGAAACAATTCGAATAATGCTACAGAATGCTTACTCTGCAATCAAGAAAGTTGATAACGGTCTGTCCGAAGAATTCAGAGCTGAGGTTCTGGATCAGACTTAAGGTATTGTAGATATGCATTCCATTAAGTCCCGCTCATGATACAAGACAGAAATCAATTTCTCGGTGAACTTGAGATCGTACACCAGCAAACAAGAATTCAGAGAATCTCTGCTCTATAATCTATCATCAGCTCAAATAACACAATTGAAAGCCCCGTGTTCAAGGTCAGCATTTCTTTGATTGAGAACCTTCTCCAATTATGGAAGCGCCTTGAACAGTTCGAACACTTTCCCTATCCAGCGGCATCTCCGTCATTTTCTAAAGTTCTCTCCCAGCACTTCTCCGGGTTTCTCCCGCAAAGCGCATTCTCAAGTTCAGGAAGGATCTCTATCAGAGCAGAGACTATGCGCTGATCAAGAGGCATTTCAGTCATCATGTTCACCGCTTTAGCAAAGGAATAAGCGGCCCTGTAAGGCCTGTCGGCAGTTAGGGCTTCGAAGACATCGGCCACGGCAATGATCTTAGCCTCAAGCGGTATCTTGTCCGCCTTCAGTCCATGTGGATAGCCGGAACCGTCTTCTCTTTCGTGATGCATATAAGCGTAAGGAATGAACTTCTTCAGATATTTGAAGTGTTCGAGGATGTCTTTTCCGTGCGTAGGATGATTGCGGATAACCTCCATCTCAATCTCATCTAAGGGACCGTGCTTCCTCAGTATCTTAGATGAAATACCGACTTTGCCAATGTCATGCAGCGTTGCTCC
>DSBT01000049.1 GCA_011045915.1 Mesotoga infera | reverse complement strand
GAGCCTTTTGTTTATCATACTCTGCTCTTTCTTGGGTAGAGCGGCGAGCTTTCCCGACTCTTCCATTTCTTCGAAGTTCTTTAAAGCTTCGATTCTTTTCTTGATCGTGGTGAAGTTCGTAAGAAGTCCGCCAAGCCAGCGGTTGTTGACATAAAAGGAGTCACATCTCTTCGCTTCTTCTTGTACGATTTGCTGAGCCTGCCTCTTAGTGCCAACAAAAAGGAACGTTGCGCCTTCCTGAGCAGAATTTCTCACATGCTCATAAGCTTCTTCGATGAGTTTCAAGGTCTTCTGAAGATCCACAATATAGATGCCTTTTCTCTCACCATAAATATACGGCTTCATCTTGGGGTTCCATCTTCTCGTTCTGTGACCGAAGTGAACTCCGGCTTCGAGAAGCTGCTTCATTGATACTACCGACACAAATACACCTCCGTTTTGGTTTTCCTCCGGCTCTGCAAGCGATCGACCCCCGCAATGGGGGCACCGGGATCGATTGCGATTACTGCCGTGTGTTGTCCTCGTCTTTGACGAGATCTCTATATGTGTATCTCTTTGCGTTTAACCAAAGGTCCTCGAGAGAATAGAACTCTCTTCCCTTTTTACTGAATATGTGGATGATGAAGTAACCGCCATCGATTACCATCCAGTCATATCCCTTTCCTTTGTCGTAGAAGATTATCCGGACTGATTCCCTTTCAACATATTCCAGAACCCCCTCCCTGAGGGCATCCATGTGTGGATCGGAATTTGCTGTTGTCACAACAAAGTAGTCAGAAAGATTTGACACCTTGGAGATATCGAGTACTACTATCTCCTCTCCGTGCTTTTTGTCAAGTATCTCTACAATTTCCTTCACTACATTATCCAAAGAAAAATTCTCCTGTTCATATAATAGTTATCCGTTGACGGTTCACCGTTCACCGCAAAAGAATAAGTGAACGAACTAAGCAAAATGATTTCTCCCATACCCACTTCCACTAAATATTGATTTCATACTATTCTACGGTGACACTCTTCGCAAGATTCCTGGGTTTATCTGGATCTAGAGCCTTCCGCACGGCGACATAATATGCGAAGAGCTGTAAATACGGCGACATGACTAACGGGTACAGGGGTTCTAGGACTCCAGGTACTTCGATTCGGCTGTTGACTGCCTTTGCAACTTCTCTGTCATTCTCAGAGCAGATGGCTACGACCTTCGCATCTCGCGCTTTGGTCTCCATAATATTGGAAATCATTTTCGATTTTAGTTCATCCTCGGGGACTATTGCAAAGACCGGGAAATCATTGTCGAGGAGTGCGATTGGACCGTGCTTCAATTCGCCAGCCTGATAACCGCTAGCATGGATATAACTGATCTCTTTGAGCTTTAGCGCTCCCTCAAGGGCGGTTGCGTAACTGTATCCTCTGCCGATGTACATGAAGTGTTTATAGTCAAAATACTCTCCCGCAAGTCTGCTGCACTGTTCGTTCGCTATTGGCAAAGTGTTCTCAAATATTGTGGGCATGCCTTCCAGTTCATTCACAATCATAGCAATATCTGTTGTACTAGAGCCCATAATTTTCGCTATTCCTGCCCCCAAAAGAATCAGTACTGCGAGCTGCGCCACATAAGTCTTCGTAGCTGCCACTCCTATCTCCGGGCCTGCATTTATATAAATCACAGCATCGCTTTCCCGTGATATCGTCGATCCTACAACGTTTGTCAAAGATATTACTTTAGCTCCCATCTTCCTTGCCTTCCGGATGCCCTCGAGAGTGTCTGCAGTTTCTCCTGATTGAGAAATAGCAATGACCAGGTCGGCGAAGTTCTCTGATAGCCTTCTATAACGGAACTCTGACGCAACCTCCACTTCTGCGCGGATGTTTGAATAATCCTGAATGAATCTCTGAAAGACCAGACCTGCATGGTAACTGGTTCCGCATGCAAGAACGGTAATAGATCTTGCCTTCTTGATGTCATCTTTCAGATGCTCGATTTCTTTGAAATTGGGCGAACCAACCTTGATTCTTCCCGTAAGAGCGTTTCGAAGAGTCTGTGGTTCTTCGAAAATCTCTTTAAGCATGAAATGAGCATAGCCGCCCTTTTCCGCAGAATCCTCGTTCCAGGTGATCCTTGTAGCGGACTTCTTGACGACAGACCCGTCTATTCTAGTTATGTTAATGCTCTCCGGCCGAATTATAGCTAACTCTCCGTCATCTACGAAATAGACGTCACGAAGGTACTTGAGCAAGGGAGTAACGTCAGAAGCAAGATATCCACCCTGTTCTACCGACCCTACAACAAGAGGGCTGCCTTTGCGCGCCGCCACGATCACATCGGGATGATCCTGATGGACGACGCCAATTGCGTATGCGCCTTCCAGATCAACTAACATATGTCTTACAGCAGCAACAATATCGCCCGAATAGTGATCTTCAATCAGATGGGCGATTACCTCCGTGTCGGTT
>DSBT01000048.1 GCA_011045915.1 Mesotoga infera | reverse complement strand
GCTGCAGGCATACCCAGAGCTTATATCGATAGCCTACGACTGGGGACTGGGTTCAAAGAACGCTCAGGGTTTTGGAATGATAAAAACCATCGAAAGGAGGTGAAACAGTGCTGAAATCAACCTACGAAATTGGAAGAATTGTCTCGAAGGGTAAGGATAAAACACAGATGTACACAACAGACATAGGGGAAAAATATGTTCATGAACTGACAATTGTGCTAGAGAATAATGGAGAGATCATTCGATATTCTGGTTGCGATAAAAGAGAGAAAACTCGCCGCAACTATCTCTTCCGGGAGAAGAAAGGGAACATCAAAGTTCCGATGTCTCTTACTCTTAGAGATGCGGGCAAGGGATCAAGAGTCATTATTGAGAAATTCATTAATTTCGGTACGCAAAACAAAACTCCCTATGCAGAAAAAGTTGCAGCGGCTCTTGCGGAGTCAGAAGAGATCATCTCTGCAACTCTTGATCAGATGGCAGCAGCCATTTCTAACAAGAATGAGCGCAAGTTCTACACTGTGGTTATCGTTGACGGTTATAAAGAACTGTACCCCGGAGATATCGAAGAATTCAAGACAATCTTTCTGGAAAACATACTCAGTAGCTCGGGTGAATATGTTGGGACCTGTTACTTATGTGGAAAAAGGCGGACAATAGGCTTGAAAGCAAGCGACATTTTCAAGTTCGCATCTTTCGATAAGCCTGGATTTGCCTACGAAATGGACGATAAAAACCACTATGTGAACATGCCTTTGTGCCAGGATTGTTTTTCCAAGTTGGCACTCGGCAAGAAAGTACTTGATGAAGACTTGAGCATGGGTTTTTACAGTTCCAGAGTTTACATCGTACCTCGTTTTCACGCACCGGACGAAGCCGATGCTGAGGATGCAATCGGAGACGCTAGAAAAGGGCTGAGTAAGATCACTAACCTGAAAGACACCGCATATAAAAACAGTGGGTACTGTAATCTAGAGACCTTCATGCTTCCCGAATTAGCTGAAGGGCTGTATGCGACACTGAATTTTGTTTTCTACACCATAAATAACCAGGAAATGAAAATCAATTTGAGTGTACTGGATGTACCACCGAGTCGCCTAAGAAACATATCCAAGAGGATGTCGGAGGTACAAGATGAACTGAAGGGTGTTTTCGGAACTACCGAGTATTCTCCCTCGGTTCAATTTAGCACTATTCATGATGTCTTTAAAGACAACAGATTGAAGACTTTCTTTGACTATCTTGAGGCAATTTTCAAAGGCTCTGCGGTTTCGCTGGTTCCCCTTAAAAGGGCGACGTTGGAAACAATAAGCTCCAAAAAACTGCGGGGAGATCCTTACGTTACCAGGGCAAAGCAGTTAATTACGTTTGGACTCTTCATGGATAAGCTCCAAAAAGACATCAAAGGAGGTAATCCGTTAATGGTAAAAGAACGAGAAGAGAGGATCGATGAGTTTTTTGAGAAGTATCCCACTTTCTTCAGAACCGATGAAGAGAAGTTACTGTTCATAATGGGACAGATACACTCAAGAATCGCCAGATTCCAGCAAGATTTAAATATCGCGAGCACCGTCGACCTAAAGCTCAAAGCATACAATATGAGACCGTTGGATTTTATGAACCATTTCAAGGATCTGAAATGGAAGACCACTCAGTACGGGAAGGAAATGGACCCGGTAAAGGTCAAAGGACCACTGATGAGTCTTTTTCAGATAGCTGATGGATTTTTGCTGAGCAGTGGTTTCGAATGGAAAGCACCTATAGAAGATCTGAACTACGCGTTTTTGGCTGGTGAACTCGCAACAGGAGTTTTCAGAAAGGAACTGAACCCAGCAGAAGCTGAACCCAAAGATGCAAGAGAAATAGTGGGGGGGGAAGAATAATGGCGATAAAGAATAGGCATGAAATTGTCTTCGTTTACGATGTCAAAGACGGGAATCCAAATGGCGATCCAATGGATAGCAACAAACCTAGGCTAGACATAACTACCGGAGTAAACATTGTTTCGGATGTAAGGTTGAAGAGAACGATAAGGGATCATCTTCAGGATACTAAATCAGATATTTTTATTAATGGCGAAGCAGTAACTGCAACAAAAAGAGCTGCAGCTGTTCTTGGTGAAGATCCAACAAAAATGAATCCTGAAAATACCTCAGTAGTTAGCAAAAATCTGCTAAACAAATTTATAGACTTAAGACTATTCGGTGGGACATTGGCTTTCAAATCAGAAAAAAAGGAGAAAAGTTCTGATGAAAGCGAATCTAAAGATAAAAAGAAGAAAAAAGAGAAAGGTATAAGCAGCATAACATATACCGGACCTGTTCAGTTCAGATTCGGTAGATCTGTTCACGCTGTCGATCCGGTTTTCACTCAAGGCACGGCTGCTTTTGTTTCTCAAGAAGAAAAAGGGCAACGCAGCTTTAGAGAGGAATGGACCCTTAATTACTCCTGTATAGCTTTTTATGGAGTTGTGAACCAGAACACTGCCGAAAAGACTCTCTTAAGCGATGAGGACTTGAAAAAGATGTTTGAGGCAATGTGGGACGGAACCAAAGATCTCATAACCCGTTCGAAGATGGAGCAGCTCCCAAGGCTTCTAATTGATGTTGTTTACAATGAGGGAGGCAATTTTCATATCGGCGAGCTAGACAAAGCTATTGAACTGAAATCTGATCTCCCCGACGAAAAGATCCGCGGAATCGAAGATTTCGCTCTGGAGGTCTCCAAGCTGAAGGAACTCCTTGATACATACAAAGACAAAATAAAAGAAGTCAGATACATGATTGACTCGCGACTGAAGCTCACTCTAGACGCCGGAGAATTCATGATCGAAGACTTGCTTCCCGGCAAAACAAAATATCTGGAAAAGTGAGGTGAGGACTCATGAAAGTCCTCGTCTTCGACATAGCCAGTGACTACGCACATTTCAGGCAGCCATACTCGACAACCTCTTCCCTGACTTATGCTATACCCCCGCGAACTGCTGTGCTTGGAATAGTGGGAGCCATTCTTGGAATTGAGAGTGGTGGCTTTGGCAAGAGCGAGCATGTGCCAAAACTGGAAAACTCAAACGTGCGGATCGGTGTACGTATAATGAAACCCATCGAAAAGGTGCGTTTCAACATGAACTATTCCTACACAAAGGCGGATGCTGCGACCAAGAATGTTTTGCACATACAGGTTCCCGTAGAAATGGTGAAAGAACCAATTTATCGCCTTCACATCTGCGCAGATAGCCCTCTGTTTGAAAAACTGGAAAGACTTGTATCAAAAAAAGAATGCTATTACACGCCGTATCTCGGAATTACCGAGTTTATAGCGAGGGTTAATTACATAGGGACTTACGAAGCAAGAATCCTGGTCAGATCGGAAAAGATCTACTCGGCGATTTATATGTCAGATAGCACCAATTTTGTCATGTCAAATGGACAGAAGATCTTCAGGGAAACTCACGCAGTTTCCATGGACAACTATCGTCACGTGACTGAATACAGCGAGATAGCTTACGAGGCGGAGGGTAAACCCTTGATTGCAAGCTCAGTCGACCCAGAGTCAATAGTAGTAGGCTTTGCAACCCCCGACGGCGAAGTGGCTGTGATGATTAGATGACCGAGATTTGCTCACATCCGCATAGGCTGCTGATAGATCATACTCGTGGTGTTTATTCGCTTATGTCTAGCGAACTTGCAGAAGGGAAACATTTCATCAACTGCGAAGAGCTTTTTGGCATAAGCTATTTTGATCTCGAAATCCTGGTGAAAGGTATCGCTTATTTTCACGATCTAGGCAAATGCAGTACGTATTTTCAGCAGTCGCTAGGTGGTAAACGTGTAGATAAAGAACTCTCACAACACGCAGTGATTGGATCCATTGCACTCGGTCATTATCTTAATGGACAAATCTCCGATGATAAAGCTGCGGCCATTCTTATAGGGATGGCCGTTGTCAAATACCATCACAGCAGGGCAAAGGCTTTCAACTTCCTAATCGACATTTACAAAGACAGACGAAGGCCGATTGAAGAGATAAAGAAGCGGCTCGATAAAGAATACGTTGAGAGGTTTTCTAAGATACTTGGAGAGGAAGTTAATCTCGATATAGACGGTCTGGCAAAGAGAATTGTTAGGTGGACAAGATTGTTTGGTCGGCAGAGTGAAAAGAACGGGATCAGGCCATATCTACTGTTTGCTTATCTTTCATCTCTCCTTACATGGGCAGACAGAACTGACGCCGGTTTTCTTGGAGAATACAAATCCAATCGTCTAAAACTGCCTTCAGACCTTGTAGATGATTTCAGAAAGGCCAGAGAATTCGATAACCCTCAAACCAAAATGAACAACATGAGAAACGAGTTCTATAAAGAAAGCATATCGCGCCTGGATTTCAACATAGGTACCATAAGGGGCAGAACCGGCATAGGCAAAACCCTGGCGATAACATCACTGGCACTCAAGAAGAGGGAAGAGATCTTGGAAAAGAAAGGCTACACACCAAGAGTAGTCTATTGCCTGCCCTTTCTGAGCATAATCGATCAGACATACGAGACTGTATCCAGGGTTCTGACCAACGGTGGGATAGATACTTCGTCAGAAATACTGATACAGCAGCATCACCTTACAGATCTTGAATACTCAAGAACAGACAGCGAAATAGCTGGAGAAGTAGAGAATTACGAAGCATACCTCGCTGATATCCTTCTGAACTCATGGGACAGCGAGATTATTCTCACCACTTTCGTGAGTCTTTTCGACTCCATGCTTACAGACAAGAGGAACACTCGTTTCTTTAGAATCCCAGGTTCTATTCTCATACTCGATGAAATACAGGCTGTCCCGCCGAAATATTGGAAAGTCGCCAGCGAAATGCTATCGCACCTTGCAAAATACGCCGGTACAACCATAATATTCTCTAGCGCCACTGTTCCAAAGCCTTTTTTGATTTCATCTGAACAGCTAATTAAAGAAAAATATGAGCTTAACAGATATGACGTCAAGTATCTCGGCAAGGTCACCTTGGAGGATTTCAAAACAGGGATCTTGCAGGACTATGTAACCACTGCAACAGATGAGAAGAAATCTCTCATGATTGTTGTCAATACCATAAAAAGCTGCAAGGAACTGTATGAATTCATGAAAAATGACTTGTGCATCGACGAGAAGAAGCTGGACTGCCTTTCATCGAATATCCCCACGGTAGTCCGTCGAGACATAATCGGAAAGGTCTTTAAGAAAAAGGGCTTCCACATTCTGGTCACAACACAGCTTATCGAGGCAGGTGTAGACCTCAGTTTTGACTATTCGATAAGAGATCTCGGCCCTTTCGACAGCTTGCTTCAGGTCGCGGGCAGAGTTAATCGCTCGTCGGAAAAAAGACGCGGTGAACTTGCAATCGTCGAACTCTTGAAAGACGGTTCAAACAGACCCTTCTCGTGGATCTATAACTCAACAATAATGCAAACCACCAGGGGCACATTGAATGGGAATTCTGAACTGAATGAACCCCAGATGTACCAACTCGGCGATGATTATTTCAAAGAACTGACAAAGAAAGGACTGGAGAATGAGTCTTTGAATCTTCTTGACGCCCTTAGAGACATGGACTTTGAAGGGATCTCAAGTTTCAGCCTTATCGAAGAAATAAAGAACGCGTTGAGCGTTCCTGTCTTTCTTGAAATTGACAAAGCCGCAGCTAAAAACTGGCAGAACTACTGCCAAATACTTGAGGAGATACCCAATAGAGACGCCAGGTATGAACACCTTGCAAGAAAGAAGCAAGCTGCCAGAGCACTGGCTCCTTATGTCGTAAATCTCAGGGTATACACGCATCCTGGTGCCGAGAGCTACTTCTTACCCGAAGTACAACATGGATTCTGCTACATATCAAATGACGAGATAGAGCGCTACTATGACCCAAAAACGGGTATTAAACCAGAAGGAGACAACTTCTTCTGTGATTGACATCAACGGAAGCCTCATACTCTCGTATTCAAATTGCCACAGGGAAGCTTGGCTTATGGCCCATCGAATTATTCCTGAACAGGAGAACACGTCAATGTCTATTGGTCGCCTTATTCACGAAACAGCCTATGAGAATAGGGGAGAAAAAGATGTCTCTATAGACAACATAAGACTCGACATGGTCGAAGAGAAAAAGGGAAAAACGATCGTCAGCGAGATAAAGAAGTCCAAGTATTCACTTGAAGGGGCAAGAGATCAGCTACTCTTCTATCTTCTGAGGCTAAAAGAAATGGGAGTTCAGGCCGAGGGACAGCTGCTGGTGCCGAAAGAAAAGAAGAAAATAACGATTACTCTTACTGATGAAGAAGAAGACAGAATAGGGAAGTTATGCGAAGAAATACAGAAACTCGTTGAAGGGCCAATTCCAGAGATAGAGCGGACACAGAACAAGTGCAAGAACTGCGCTTACTACACTTATTGTTGGGTGTGAT
>DSBT01000047.1 GCA_011045915.1 Mesotoga infera | reverse complement strand
TCCACATCTCAAATGAAGCTTCGACGGAAGCTCCCTGCACTTTCGGGAAAAATAAAGGCACGAAACAAAGCCTGAAAACCGAACCTATCTGTGCTGTTATAATCATCATGAGACGTGATCTGAGATCCGGCATTCAACACTCTTCAAGCCTCGAGGTGAAGCTAGATGAGACTTATTACTAAGAAGATGTTTCTCGAGTACGATTACTGCCCTGTCAGGGGATGGATCGAGAGGAATGAACCTCGGGATTTCACGCCGACAATCGCAGAAGATTTCAGGATGAAAGAGGGTCTAGATGTCGGTAGAAGGGCTAGGACTCTCTTTCCTGAAGGTATTCTGATAGAGGAACTGGATCCCTTTGAGGCCTCCTTCACAACCGAGCGGATTATCGGAGACAGGCAGTCTGTAACACTGTTTGAACCAGCTTTCATTAGCGGAGATTTCGTCTCAAGGGCGGACGTTTTGAGAAAAGGGGCAGATGGACTGGATGTCTTCGAGGTCAAGTCCAGCCTTGCAGGTTCATCAAACACAAAGGAATACATAGGGGATCTTTCTTACACGGTATCTGTCATAGAAAACTTGGGTTACAGAGTCAAAAAAGCATGTTTGATCATGGTCTCTAGAATGTATCGCAAGGGTGATGACGACCGGAAGCTCTTTGAGATAATAGATGTAACGGACGAGGTCTCGGCGCAGAAAAGTGAGATAAAGGCAAAACTCGAACTTGCATCAGTTATCTTGACTTCAACATTGATCCCTTCCGGCTCACTGGGGTACAAATGCAGAGACTGCGAGCATCTTCGAAGATGCTTCGGTCTGGACAGGAGACTCAGTATCTTTGAGCTTCCCAGATTGGGTGCCGATAAGACAGATGCTTTGATCGAAAAGGGATACTTCTCTCTGGAAGAGCTTCCGCGAGAGGCACTTGGCGACAAACCCCTTCTGCAAAGGGTCTTTCGTGGAGCAAAGACAGGAGGGATAGTGGTTGACGAACCCGAAGAGCTTCGTGAAAAGCTGAATAGTATGGATTATCCAATAGGTTATCTCGATTTCGAGACTGCAGCTTCAGTTATTCCCCTGTATGATGGCCTGGCACCCTATGAGGGGATCCCGTATCAATATTCACTGCACATTAGAAGGGAGGCCTCGGGCGTCCTGGAACACAGGGAGTTTCTTTTCGGCAATCCTTCGAGGGATGAAAGCCTCCTTCTAGCCGAAAGACTGGTTGAAGACCTCAAGGATTGTAAAACACTCATGGCGCACCACGCTTCCGTCGAGAGAAATATTCTGAGATGGCTGTCAAACAGATTCAAAGATTTTCCTGAGCTTTCAGAGCAGCTCATCTCCTTCTCGGAGATATTTGTAGATTCGGAACTCCTTGTGAAAGACCACATATATCATCCCGACTTCGGTGGAAGCTTCTCCATCAAAAGACTTCTTCCCGCACTCGTAGAAGGGGTTGGTTATGAGGGACTGTTTATCCATAACGGTGACGATGCCAGGTATGTATTCGTGAATATGGCTCTGGGAAATTACAGAGAGTCCGAGGTAGAGAGAATAAGAAGAGATATGCTGGAATACTGCAAGATGGATACACTGGCGATGGTCGAGATTCACAAGTTTCTCTGCGATCTTTCATCGGAATGAGGATACTGTTGATACAAATGCGAATCGTCAGCATACGACTTAATCGAATTCTTTTCGAAGTAGAATAATCTGGTCATCAAATTAGGTTATTATGAATCATGCACACTTTAGGCATCGAGAGGATGTGACGACATAGAAGTCTTCAAGATAAAGAATCATGAGACAGCGCTTCCCCTTATTCAAGGAGGAATGGCCGTAGGGATTTCTCTGGAAAACCTGGCCGCTTCCGTCGCTTCTGAAGGCGGAATAGGGGTTATTGGAACGGCAGGTATCGGTATGACGGTTGACGGTTACAGAAAGAACTTCAGGCAGGCAAGCATAGATGGCCTAAAGAATACCATAAGAAGGGCAAGGGAAAAGACAAGAGGGGTTTTGGGAGTAAACATTATGGTAGCCCTCACAAACTACGCAGAGATGGTGGCAACGGCCGTGAAGGAGAAGATAGACGTGATCATCTCAGGCGCGGGACTGCCTCTAGATCTCCCCTCTTATCTCGATGATGGATCGGAAACTGCTATCATTCCAGTAGTCTCGTCTCTGAAGTCTGCGACCGTAATATTCAAGAGATGGTTTGGCAGGTACAGATACGTCCCCGACGGCTTCGTTGTGGAGGGACCAAAGGCGGGCGGCCACCTCGGATACAGAGTCGAGGAGATCTTTTCTGAAGATAGTTCTCTCGAAAAGACGGTACCTGAAATCAGAAGGTTTGTAGATCAGGTGAAACGTGATACTGGCAAGAATATTCCGGTGATAGCGGCCGGAGGGATATTCGACAGAGATGATGTCGAAAAAGCCTTCAAGCTTGGAGCATCAGCAGTTCAAGTGGGGACGGCCTTTGTGGCCACGGAAGAATGCGATGCAGACTACGGGTTCAAGCAGGCATTCGTGAACGCTTGCGAGGAGGATATTACCATTATCAAGAGTCCTGTGGGAATGCCGGGCAGAGCAATAAGAAACAAGTTTCTGGACGATGTTGAACAGGGAAAGAAAAAGCCTTTTAAATGCTCCTTTCAATGCATAAAAACCTGCAATTACAGAGAAGCGCCATACTGCATCGCAGAGGCGCTCATGAATGCCTGCAAGGGAGATCTGGAAAACGGTTTTGCCTTTACGGGAAGTGAAGGATACAGGATAGAAGGCATTACAACCGTGAAGAAGGTTATAGATAGACTATTCGGTGAAAACAGGCGCTAGTTTTTCGATGTATCTTGAGAAATCAGCGGTCTGTCTGCGCCGCAAATAAATGTGGGGGAGGTCGAAGATGGGAACCCTGGAGAGAATAACGAACGCGATCATCGAAACAATGCCTGCTCAGGCAAAAGCTGCCACTGAAGAGGCTCTAGCGGAAGGCCACAGCGCAAAGGAAATTCT